>DASPIV010000466.1:0-4973 GCA_035628955.1 Bordetella sp. | reverse complement strand
GATATGTGGCGTTATTTTCGCCGCGGCCTGATCACCGACCTGGCCAATCCGCAGACAGTATTGTTCTTCGCCAGCATCTTTTCCGTTACGCTGCGGCCCGATACGCCGGCCTGGGCCAAGCTGGCCGCGTGGCTGGGGCTGGTGGGGGCCTCGGTGCTGTGGCGCGTGTTGCTGTGCCAGGTGTTCTCGCGCGCCGCCATGCGGCGCGTTTATGCGCGATGCCAGCGTACGCTGGAATGCCTGGCGGGCGCCGGCCTGGCCTTGTTCGGCCTGCGCCTGGTGTACGAAGGGTGGGCGCGGCGCTAGAGGTGGTGGCCACGCCGCCGGTCGTCTTAAAGTACCTTGGCTTCGTGATGCACTTGGGACGGCTGGGCAAAGTGCGATCCCACCAGCTTGCGCCATTCCTGGAAATCGGCCGATTCGCGGAAGTCCACCATGTGGTTGTCCACTGTTTCCCAGTCAACCACCAGCGTGTACTGCTGCGGGTTCTCGATCGACCGGTGCAATGCCATGCCGTGGCACCCGCGAGCGCGCATGAACAGCGGTTTGGCCTGGGCCACGCCGGCTTCGAAGTCGGCCTCGTGGCCCGCCGTGACGAGAATGCTGGCAATTTCCTGGATCATCGGGATTCCTTGGGGGTAGATGGACATGACAGGCGGCAAGTATGATCGAGCCGTGTCGACAATTTAGCTCAGGAGCCGCCATGCATTATCTAATGTTCTACGACTTGGTTCCCGATTATCTCGAACGTCGCGGTGAATTCCGCGACGCCCATCTGGCGCTGGCACGCCAGGCCGTCGCGCGCGGCGAACTGGTACTGGCCGGCGCCTTGGCCGAACCCGCCGACCAGGCCGTGCTGTTGTTCTCGGCCGAATCTGCGGCCGTGGCCGAAGCATTCGCCCAGGCCGACCCCTACGTGCAGGCCGGGCTGGTGCGGCAGTGGCGGGTACGTCCCTGGACCACCGTGGTCGGCGAGCAGGCTGCGCGTCCTGTGCCGGCCTGAGGCCGGCCCGTAGCGCCCCGGGGTGGCGGCCGCCACCCCGCGCACAGAGGTATGATGCGGCCTTGCCCTTGATTCCGCCGCCTGATTCATGCCGCTGTCCCATCTGTTGTTGGCGTTGTCCGTAGTTTTCATCTGGGGCACGAATTTCGTCGTCATCAAATGGGGCCTGGCGGAATTCCCCGCTTTCCTGTTCGCCGCGCTGCGCTTTCTGCTGTCGGCGCTGCCTTGGGTATTCCTGTTTCGTCGCCCGGCGGTGCCCTGGAGCGCCATGGCGCGCGCCGGCCTGCTGCTGGGCGTGGGGCAGTTCGGGCTGGTGTACTGGGCCATGCGCCAGGACATCTCGCCGGGCCTGGCCTCGCTGGTGGTCCAGTCGCAGGTGTTCTTCACCATCATCATGTCCATGGTCTTCAACGGCGAACGCGCCCGGCCGCTGCAGATCGCTGCCCTGGTCCTGGCCACCGGCGGCTATGCCGTGGTGGCCTGGCATAGCGCCACCGATCCCGCCGCGGCCGTGACGCTGGTGGGACTGGGCCTGGTCCTGGCCGCGGGGTTCTGCTGGGGCTGCACCAATATGGTCATGCGCAGCGTGGGGCGGGTGAACATGGTGGCCTTCACGGCCTGGAGCAGCCTGTTCGCCATCATTCCGCTCATGCTGATCAGTCTGGTGATGGAAGGCCCGGCGCGCATGGCCCATGCCCTGGCGCATGCCAGTGGCTGGGCCTGGCTGGCGGCCTTGTGGCAGGCAGTGGGCAATACCGTGTTCGCTTTCGGAGCCTGGGGCTGGCTGTTGGCGCGCCATCCTGCCGTGACGGTCACGCCGCTGGCGCTGCTGGTGCCGGTATTCGGCATTCTGGCTTCGGTCGCCTTGCTGGGCGAACCCTTGCCGCCATGGAAAATCGTCGCCGCCTGCCTGGTGCTGGCAGGCTTGTCCCTGAATATGTATGCGGGTCGCGCAGGAGGCAGGCGGTAGCAGTACACGGCGCGCCAGTGCGCGCCCGTGGCAGTTGTCGTAGTCGTAGCATGACGTGGATTGATCATTTGTTGTACCTGGGCTGCGTGGCATTGGCCACTTACGCCCAGACCATGACCGGGTTCGCTTTTGGCCTGGTGCTGCTGGGGCTTGCCGGCCTGTTCGCACTGGCGCCGCTGCCCGACATCTCTAACGTAATCAGCATGTTGACGCTGGCCAATGCTCTGGTGGCGCTGGGCCGCGCGCGCTCGTACCTGAACTGGTCGCTGATCCGTCCGCCATTGGCGGGCAGCCTGGCTGGCGTGGCGCTGGGCGTGTTCGCGCTTGAATGGATCAGCGGCAACACCGCTTTGCTGTTGCGCTGGCTATTGGGCGCAACTATCCTGGCCTGCGCTTTTCTTTTGGTGATGCGCACGCGGCCGCTCGAGCGCGTGTCGTCGCGCCTGTCGTTCATCTTGTTCGGCGGACTGTCGGGTGTGCTGGGTGGCTTGTTCTCCAGCGCCGGCCCACCGATGGTGTATCACCTGTACCGGCAGCCGCTGCCGTTGCCGCTGGTGCGCAACAGCTTGCTGGTGCTGTTCTCGGCTAACGCAGTGCTGCGCCTGTCGCTGGTGGCCGGCCATGGCAGCCTGGGCGCTGCCTCGGTGTGGCTCAGCCTCGAGGCCTTGCCGGTGGTCGTGGCGCTGACTTGGCTGGTGCGCCGCTATGCGTCCGCCGGGTCGATGCAGACGGTGAAGAAAATGGTCTTCGTCCTATTGCTGCTGGCGGGGCTGGGCCTGCTGATTCCCGCCACGCGCGCCTTGATCGCGTAGCGGCACAGGCCGGCATATCCCGCCTACCTCATCCCAGCCACTCCATCCCAGCACAAACATCGCCCGCTCTCAGCCCTTGGCGCGCAGCCGCGCCAGTTCTTGCTCGGCCACATCCACGCGCACCGCGCCCCGCGCCACCAGCGCCCGCGCCACCTGCTCGATTTCCGCGCCCACGGCGCCGGCCATCATGGCGATATTCTGCGCATGCAGCGACATGTGACCCTTTTGTATGCCGGTCGTGGCCAGCGCCTTCAGCGCGGAAAAGTTCTGCGCCAGACCCACGGCGGCAATCAGGCGCGCCAGACGATCGGCCGTGCCTGCGCCCAGAATCTTCAGGCAGGCGCGCGCGGTAGGGTGCAGCTTGGTCGCGCCGCCCACCAGGCCTACCGCCATGGGCATCTCCAGCGTACCGGCCAGATTCCCGTCGGCCGTTACCTCCCAGTCGGTAAGGCTGGAATACCAGCCCTTGCGCGCCGCGTAAGCGTGGGCACCGGCCTCTACGGCGCGGGTATCGTTGCCGGTGGCCAGCACGACGGCGGACACGCCGTTCATGATGCCCTTGTTGTGCGTGGCGGCACGGTAGGGGTCGGCCGCGGCGAACTGATAGGCGCTGATGATTCCTTCACGCACAGACGCGCCGCCGATCGCCTCGCATGTCCATACGGCACGCGCGCGCGCCAGGCGACGGTCGGCCAGATTCGACAGAATGCGAAGGTAGACGCGCCCACCCGTCCACGATTCGATATGGGGCGCCAGCTTCTCGGCCATGCTATTGACCGCGTTGGCGCCCATGGCATCGCGGGTATCGACGATCAGGTGGGTAATCACCATGGGGCCGCCTGCCGTCGCTACGATGCGCACTTCCACGTCCTGCAGCCCGCCGCCCAGCTTGACCAGCAAGGGGTCGCACTCATCGCACAGGGCCTTGATCTCGGCCTTGCGCTCCAGGATGCGCATGCGGCTGTGGGTGGCATCCGGCACATCCACCAGCTGTACTTGCGCAATCATCAGCGCGCCCGACATCGACGTCGTGAAGCCGCCCTGGTCGTAGCACTGGCGCGCCGCGTTGCACACGGCCGCCACGACCGACGATTCCTCGGTAGCCATGGGAACCAGTACATCCTCGCCATCGACTTTCATATTGGTGGCGATACCGATCGGCACGTTAAGCGTGGCGATCACATTTTCGATCAGGTGATCGGCCAGTTGCGGATCCAGGTTCCCCATGTCGGCAAGGTGGCTGACGGTCCCGTCGTCCAGGCCGGCAAAATCCGCCACGCGGGCCAGCCGGGTGGCGATGTCGTCTTTATGGAAACCGGAGATGCGGGAATTCTTGGCGTCTTTGCTCACGATAGTGTGTCCAGGTATCGATCGAAAAAATGAAAAGATCAGTGGGCCATCAAGCGTGGCAGCCAGGTGATCAGGCCCGGGAAAGCCGCGCATATCAGCAAGGCCACGATTTGCAGCAGCATGAAGGGCGTGACGCCGCGATACACCGTGCCCATGCCCAGGTGCGGAGGTAGCGGCCCCTTGATGTAGAACAGCGTGTAGCCGAATGGCGGGCTGATGTAGCCGGTCTGGATCGTGATGGCATACAGCACACCAAACCAGATTTCGTCGAAGCCCATCAACCGCACAATGGGCAGGAATACCGGCACGGTCAGCAAGATGATGCCGATCTCGTCCAGCGCCGTGCCCAGGAAAATCAGGATCAACATCATCGCGGCCAGCACTGCGTACGGAGGCATGTCCAGGTGGCGGATGAATTCCATCAGCGTATTGGCGCCGCCCAGTCCGGTGAAGATCGCCACGTAGGCTTTGGCACCGATGGTGATCCACAGGATCATTGCGGTGGCCTTCAAGGTCTCGATGGCGGCCGCGCCGAGACCGCGCGCCGTCAGCCGGCGGCGTACCGCGCTGGCCAGGATCGCGCCCAGCACGCCCACGGCGGCTGCTTCGGTCGGCGTGGCGATGCCGAAGAAGATCGAGCCCAGGATCATCATGATCAACAACATCGGCAGGATCACGGCGCGCAGGCTGCGCAGCTTGGCGGCCAGCGGTATGCGTTCTCCCGATGGTGGCGGCACTTGCCCCGGCCGGAAATACGCCACGTACAGGATGTACAGGATATAGAGCGCGGCCAGGATCAGGCCCGGCATGATGCCGGCGATCAGCATCTTGCCGATCG
>DASPIV010000465.1:0-2826 GCA_035628955.1 Bordetella sp. | reverse complement strand
TCAGGGCTGGAGCCTCGCAGCTTCGGGTATCCCAGCACCAGCGTCCCGGCCTATGGGTGGCGCGAACGCCCGTAGAAGCGGCCACGCATACCGTGGCCGCTTCTACGCGTACAGGGGTTCGCCGCTCTGCGATACCCCCTTGACCTGCCCCAGGATCCGATGCGCGGCGCGCTCGGCTTCTTCCTGCTCGGTATAAGGAGAGGCGTCCGGCGGACACCAGACCCGCTCTTCTTCGGGCGGTTCCAACCCTTCGCGGCGAGTCGCCAGGCGAAGGACGAAGCCGCCTTCGGCGGCCAGGACCACGTCGCAATAAACCCTGTAGCCATTCAGCGAGACACCTGTAGCGATGTTCATATGTGTATTCCTTGGAAATGCTGAAGCAGCCAAACAATCACGCGCGAATCCTGCCGCCCGTTATCGCGGGTACTGAATGCGAACCCACCGGGAACGAACGCGCCGCGTCCTGCTCCCAGCAAATCGTGTGCCTATCATCTACGAAACATTACCGGACCTGTCCCCCGTCGATACGTCACCTGGGCCGATCGGCCCGGTGGCGTGGGTAATTCTTGCGAGCCTGTCCATAAAATATCAAATTTCATGGCAATTTCTTCCCAACTGTCACCTTCCACAGTAACACTGCTGCGAAGGCGGGGCGGGCTGGGGCAGAACTACAGGCTTGCCCGCCCTTGGCTATTGTAAACAATTCTCAATAAAAGTTTGCGGGGTTCGTAATATCCCGAAATACAGGTAACCGGCCATCCTGTTGGCCCACAGCCTGTAAACTGCCGGATTTTTGACGCTGCGGTATGGTGCAAGTATCCCGGCGCACAGGTGTCAGCGGGCCGACGCTGATTCGCTTGCTTGCTCGCCTGACAGACGCCGATATTCCTCAATCCAGGCAGTCGCTTTCCGACCGGCTCAGCCTATGGCTGGGCTGGACCGACGCCATTGCGCTGTCTACGGTGCTGGACGCCGGGTCTCCGGCCGCGGCGGCGCGCGCGCGGGCTTTCGACAGCGCTGAAGCGCGCGAGTACGAGCGTGTGCGCAGCACGCTGGCGCAGGCCATTGCCGACGAGCAGCCGTTCAGCGCCGCCCGGCCGCGTGCGCCCGCCCTGGCCCAGGACGCCACCCCCGATGCCGAAGCCGGCTACGCCACCTATCGCCAGCGCTATCGGGCCATACAGCAAACCATGGAATCCAGCATCGCCAAGTTGCGTGCGCGCCTGCGGGCCCTGCTGGCGGCACAGACGCCCGCCATGGCCCGCCTGGCCATGGTGGACGCCATCATGGAGCGCTCGCTGAGCCTGCATGAACGGCGCCTGCTCAGCACTATACCCGGCATGCTCGAAGGCCATTTCGAGCGCCTGCGCCTGGCCGCGCAGGACACCCCCGAAGCCGCAGCACCGGCTGCCGCAGCATCGGCTGCCGCAGCACCGGCTGCCGCAGCACCCTCCACGGGCGCCCTGGCGCCCTGGCTGGCCACCTTCCGCGCCGACATGCGCAGTGTGCTGCGAGCCGAACTCGACATACGTTTACAGCCGATCGAAGGCTTGCTCGCCGCCTTGCGCGCCAACTGACCCGGACACCATGACCCGATACCTCGTTTCTTTCGTTATCTTCCTGGCCGGCCTGGCTGCCGTGGCCTGGATCGGCACCGGCTACGTGGGCGCGAACCCCCTGGCGCTGGCCGTCATCGTGCTGATCGGCGCCATCTACCTGGCGGGCGCCATCGAGCTACGGCGCTACCAGCAAGGCACTGCCGGCCTGTCGCGCGCCGTGGCGGGCCTGTCCGACGCGCCGCCCAGCCTGGCTGCCTGGCTGAGCCAACTGCCCGACGGCCTGCGCAATACGGCGCGCCTGCGCATCGAGGGCGAACGGGCGGCCTTCCCCGGCCCCACCCTGACGCCCTACCTGGTGGGCCTGCTGGTGCTGCTGGGCATGCTGGGCACGTTCCTGGGCATGGTCGCCACCTTGCGGGGCACCGGCGTGGCGCTGGAAAGCGCCGTCGACCTGCATGCCATCCGCGCATCGTTGGCCGCACCCGTCAAGGGGCTGGGCTTCGCGTTCGGCACCTCGGTGGCGGGCGTGGCCACCTCGGCCGCGCTGGGGCTGCTGGCGGCGCTGGCCCGGCGCGAACGGATCCGCGCGGTGCAACGGCTCGACACCCACATCGCCACCACGCTGCGCCCCTATTCCCAGGCCCACCAACGCGAGCAGGGCTTCCAGTTGCTGCAGCGGCAGGCCGACGCCATGCCCGTGCTGGTCGACCGCCTGCAGGCCATGATGGCCGCCATGGAACAGCAAAGCCGGGCGCTGAACGAACGCCTGGCCGCCAGCCAGGATGCCTTTCATGGGCAGGCCGATGCCACCTACAGCCGCCTGGCATCGTCTATCGAACAGGCACTGAAGCAAAGCGTGGCCGACAGCGCGGCCGCGGCCGGCGCGGCCATCCAGCCGGCTGTGCAGGCCACGCTGGCTGGCCTGGCGCGCGAAACCTCTGCCTGGCAGGACACGCTGGCACAAGCCGTGCGCCAGCAACTGGACGGCCTGTCCGGCCGCTTCGAAGCCACCACCACCGCGGTGGCCGACATCTGGACCACGGCGCTGGCGCAGCATCAGCGCGCCGGCGAAACGCTGGCGCAAGACCTGGGCAGGTCTTTGCAGCAATTCACCCATACGTTCGAACAGCGTTCGGCCAGCCTGCTCGATGGCGTATCGACCCGCCTGGACGCCACGTCTGCCGGTATGGCGGCGGCCTGGACCGGCGCGCTGGCGCAGCAAGAGCACACCGGCGCCAAGCTGGCCGACGATCATCAGCGTGCCCTG
>DASPIV010000464.1:0-17836 GCA_035628955.1 Bordetella sp. | reverse complement strand
TCCGAGCTCCTGCCAGATCGCGTCCACCCGCCGCTTCACCGCGGCGTCCATGACGATCGGCGTTCCCCAGCGGCGCGGCGACTCGGCCGGCCATTTGTTGGTCGCGTCGATGCCCATCTTCGAGCCGAGGCCGGAAACCGGGCTGGCGAAGTCCAGGTAGTCGATCGGCGTGTTCTCTACGAGCAGAGTGTCGCGCGCGGGGTCCACGCGCGTGGTCATGGCCCACACCACCTCTTTCCAGTCGCGCACGTCCACGTCGTCGTCGCAAACCACGATGAACTTGGTGTACATGAACTGGCGCAGAAAGCTCCACACGCCGAACATGACGCGCTTGGCATGGCCCGGGTACTGCTTTTTCATGCTCACGACCGCCAGGCGATACGAGCAGCCTTCCGGGGGCAGGTAAAAGTCGGTGATCTCCGGAAACTGCCGGGTCAGCAGCGGCACGAAGACTTCGTTCAGAGCGACGCCCAGCATCGCCGGCTCGTCGGGCGGCTTGCCGGTATAGGTGGAGTGATAGACCGGCTTGCGCCGCATAGTGATGCGGTCCACGGTGAACACCGGAAACCAGTCCTGTTCGTTGTAGTAGCCGGTGTGGTCGCCGTAAGGGCCTTCCAGCGCCATTTCGTAGCCAGTATCGGGCGGTGGCGGTGCGCCGTCGGGCACGGCCGGCGCCATGGCGCGCGGGTCGCTGGCTGGCAGCAAGTGGCCTTCCAGCACGATTTCGGCCCAGGCCGGTACGGATAGTTCGCTGCCCAGCGCTTGCGCGACTTCGGTGCGCGAGCCGCGCAGCAGGCCGGCGAACTGGTATTCGGACAAGCTGTCGGGTACCGGCGTGACGGCACCCAGGATGGTGGCCGGGTCGGCGCCCAGCGCCACCGCCACCGGGAACGGCGTGCCCGGATGCGCGCGGGCATGTTCGCGGAAGTCCAGTGCGCCGCCGCGGTGCGACAGCCAGCGCATGATCAGCTTGTTCGGTGCGATAGGCTGCTGGCGGTAGATACCCAGGTTCTGCCGGCGCGCGTTCGGGCCGCGCGTAATGACCAGGCCCCAGGCCAGCAGCGGCGCCACGTCGCCGGGCCAGCAAGTCTGGATGGGCAGGCGCGCCAGGTCCACGTCGGCGCCTTCCCAGACGATTTCCTGGCAGGCCGGGCTGCGGATCCGTTTGGGCGCCATGTCCCATAGTGCTGATTTCAGCATCGCCACTTTGCTCAGCGCGTCGCGCAGGCCGCGCGGTGCCTCGGGCTCGCGCAGCGATGCCAGCAACTCGCCAGTCTCGCGCAGGGCGCTGACATCGTCGGCCCCCATGCCCCAGGCCACCCGTTGCGGTGTACCGAACAGATTGGCCAGCACCGGCATGGCTGCGCGCGTGCCGTTGTGCATAGCGTGCTCGAACAGCAGGGCAGGCCCCTGCGCGCGCAGCACGCGGTCGGAAATCTCGGTCATTTCCAGGTGCGTCGAGACCGGCACGGCGATGCGCTTGAGTTCGCCGCGCAGTTCTAATTGCTGCAAAAAGTCTCTTAGGTCACGGTATTTCACTACAGATCCCGGTCAATTCGTTACATTTTTGGGGTTGAACAGAGGTTAACATCCAGTCCTCTCTTAAACGCAGGAGGTCTCCATGCCCGATGCGTCAGTGGCAGGTCTGTTCCGTCAGACCGCCCAAGGAGTGCACTACCATCTTGCCGAATGGCTGCGCATTTGCTGTACCTATCTGGGTATCGCAGTGATCGTTACGGTAAGCATGGGCTTCGCCTTGCCTGGTTTGCGCGACCAGGCCCTGCAGGTGCACAAAGCCTTGTTGACCGCCCTAGCGCCTACATCCGTGCCGTCCGGTTCCTATGCTGAATCGGGATACGACCCCGCCTATGACACGCCTTCCGCGGTAGCCATGGCGATTCCGGCTGCCCCCAGTAATGCCACCGGCTTCCTGGGCCCGCTGCGCAGCGACTTGCCACCCGCCCCGCCCAAGAAGGTGCGCAGCACCGTGTCCGGGCCTCAGGTCGAGGCACTGCGCAACTATATCTCGCGCAAGTACCGCGTGGCGTACGACGCGACGTCCGTGCTCGTCAATACGGTGTACAAAGTGGCGCGTGAAAAAGAACTCGATCCGCTGCTGCTGCTGGCGGTGATCGCCATTGAATCGCGCTACAACCCGTTTGCCGAAAGCTCGGTGGGCGCGCAAGGCTTGATGCAAGTCATGACACGCGTGCATCAAGACAAGTTCGACAAATTGGGCGACGGCATGAACAACCCGCTCGATCCGATCGCCAATATCCGCGTCGGCACGACGATCCTGCGCGACTGCATCGACCGGCGCGGTTCGGTCGACGGCGGCCTGGCTTGCTACGTGGGTGCCACCGGGCCCAGCGATGGCGGGTACGGTGCCAAAGTGCAGGCCGAGCGCCGACGGTTGGCGCTGGCGGCAGGGATTGCGTTGGCGCGCGAGTAAGGTGTGCCTGGCTCGCTGCCTTCCTTCCTGACTGTTCTGTTTTATTCTTCTGGCGTCAGAGCGGGCGGGCGTAAGTGCCTTGGCTTCACGTGACCGTCCGGGCGCCCTGCGCGCCCGGGTCCGGTCCCGAGGCGCCGCGGCACTTACGCCCGCCCGCGCCGACGTCCAGAAGAACCGAACTCGAAAGCACCAAACCCGAAAGCACTAAACCCGAAAGCACCAAACCCCCACCCCGCCAAACAAACAGACAACGCGCCTACAACACCGCCCCAATCCTGCGCACAGCCTCCTCCAACCGATCCAGCCCAGTCGCGTACGACACCCGCAACGTATGCGCCCCATGCGCCGGCCCGAAGTCCAGGCCCGGCACGGCCGCTACGCCCGCTTCGTGCAGCAGCCGATGCGACAGGGTGGCGCTATCCATGCCCAATGCGGCGATGTCGGCGTAGATATAGAACGCGCCATCGGGCTTGACCGGCACGTGCAGGCCCAGCCGCTCGAATTCGGGCAGCAGGTAGTCGCGGCGCTGCTTGAAAGCGTCGCGGCGATGTTCATAGATCTTCAGCGTGTCGGGCGCGAAGCAGGCCAGTGCGGCGTGCTGCGCCAGGGTAGGCGCGCAGATGGCCAGGCTGGCCGCCATTTTCTCGATGGGGCCGGCCAGCCGTTGCGGCACGATCATCCAGCCCAGCCGCCAGCCCGTCATGTGGAAGTACTTCGAAAAGCTGTTGATGACGATGATGTCGTCATCCAGCGTCAGGGCCGAGCGCGGCTGGCCCTCGTAGCTCAGGCCCAGGTAGATTTCGTCGACGATGGCGAAGCCCTGGCGTTCGCGTACCGCATGCAGCAGCGCGGCCAGTTCGTCGCGTGCGACAGAAGTACCGGTGGGGTTGCTGGGCGAGGCCACCAGCACGCCGCGGGTGGCGGGGGTCCAGTGGTCGCGCACGTCTTGCGCCGACAACTGGAAGCGCTGCGCGGCGCTGCTGGGGATCAGGCGCGGGCACCCGCCCGCGGCCAGGATGAAGTTGCTGTTGGCCGGATAAGACGGATCGGGCATCAGCACTTCGGCGCCCGGTTCGACGATGGCCGCGCAGGCCAGCGATAGTGCGCCCGAGGCACCCGCGGTAACGATGACCCTTGCCGGATCGATCGCAGCGCCGAATTCGGTTGCGTAGAATTGGGCAATGGCCTCGCGCAGGCCGGCCAGGCCGGCCGGCGCGCTGTAGCCGCTGAGCCCGGCCTGGGCCGCGCGTTCCAATGCTTCCACGACCTGCGGGGGCGCGGTAAAGTCCGGTTCGCCGATGCCCAGGCTGATGATGTCCCGGCCCGCCGCCTGCAAGGCCTGCGCTTCTTTGAAAAGCTCGACGACGTGGAAAGTCAGGAAGTCCTGGGCGCGGGAGGCAAGGCGCAGCATGATGATTCTCGAAACGAAAAAGGAATTGTAGATGCAGCCATCGCGGCGCGCATTTTTGTTCGGCAAGCGCTTGCCTCGCACCCCGTGGGAAAACTTCCGCCAGCGCCTGGAGCGCGCCGCGCAAGGCCAGCTCCATGAACTGGACGCGGGGCCGCCGGGCCGCGCGCGCCTGGTGCCGGCGCGCGCAGAAGACGTGCGGCATGCCCGCGCCCTGTGCGTGGAATACGGTGTGGCGTTGCTGCTGGACGGCACGGGCAATACCGATGCCCTGGCTGGCCGCGCGGTGTTGCAGGTGGATCCGTCCCTTCTGGTGAAGCGGATACCCGGTCCGCAGGCTGGCCAATTCCACGTCGAACCCGGTTGCCGGCTGGGCGACCTGGCCGCCGAGGGTCTGGCGCAATTCAGCGATGCCCCCGCCGACGCCACCTTGGCCGCCTGGCTGGCCGGCGCTCACGCCTGGCGGCCAGGCGCTACATCCGAGAGCGGTGTCGTGGCGGTGGACGTGCTGCTGTCCGATGGCACGGCCGAGACCCTGGGGGCGTTTGGCCACAACGACCTGCGCCCCTTGCGGTCGGCCACCGTGCAGCGCCTGGTGCCGGCGCTGTTCCAGGTGTCCGCCTCGGCCGACGCGGCAGCCTGCCGCCAGCAGGCCGACTGGCCGTGCCGGTTCCGGCTGGATGCCTTGCTGCCCGAACCGCCCGCCGGCGTGAACCTGGCGCAGTTGCTGCTGGGCCATGGCGGCGCGCTGGCGTGGGTGGAAGGCGTATTGCTGGAGCCGGGCAGGGCGCCGGCGGGCATGCCGGCTGCCGCCAGTGTGCCGGCTGAACTGGCCGGGCCGGTGCGCCGGCTCGAAGTGCGCATGAAAGACGCCTTCGATGCGCTGGACCTGTATGCCCCCTGAGCAGCGCGGCGGGCTGTCGCCGGCTGTAAGTAAGGCGGGAGTAAGATAAGCGCCTCGCTAAGCTAGAATCCCCCACTTTCGTGTACCAACCGAGTAGCCGAGCCTTATGGACGCCAATTTTCGCAAAGCCGCGCTTGAATATCACGAGTCCGGCCGCCCCGGCAAAATCTCTGTCACCCCCACCAAGCAACTGTCCAACCAGCGGGATCTGGCGTTGGCCTATTCGCCGGGTGTGGCTGCGGCTTGCGAAGAAATCGTCGCCGATCCGCGCAATGCGGTCCGCTACACGGCGCGCGGCAACCTGGTGGGGGTGATCACCAACGGCACGGCCGTGCTGGGCCTGGGCAATATCGGCGCGCTGGCCTCCAAGCCTGTCATGGAAGGCAAGGCGGTGTTGTTCAAGAAGTTCGCCGGCCTGGACGTATTCGACATCGAGATCAACGAAACCGATCCCGACAAGCTGGTCGAGATCATTGCCGGCCTGGAACCCACTTTCGGCGGCATCAACCTCGAAGACATCAAGGCGCCCGAGTGCTTCACGGTCGAGCGCAAGCTGCGCGAGCGCATGAAGATCCCGGTGTTCCACGACGACCAGCACGGCACTGCCATCTGTGTGTCGGCCGCCTTCATCAACGGCCTGAAGGTGGTGGGCAAGTCGCTCGACAAGATCAAGGTGGTGACCTCGGGGGCGGGTGCCGCGGCGCTGGCCTGCCTGGACCTGATCGTGGATCTGGGCGTGCCGGTGGAAAACATCTGGGTCACCGACATCGAGGGCGTGGTGTACGAAGGCCGTACCAGCCTGATGGACCCCGACAAGGCGCGTTTTGCGCAAAAGACCGACATGCGCAAGCTGGCCGAAGTCATCCAGGGGGCCGATGTGTTCCTGGGCCTTTCGGCGGGCGGCGTGCTCAAGCCCGAGATGGTGGCAAGCATGGCCGAACGCCCGGTCATCCTGGCCCTGGCCAACCCGAACCCCGAGATCCTGCCCGAAGAAGCGCACGCCGTGCGCGACGACGTGGTCATGGCCACCGGCCGTTCCGACTACCCGAACCAGGTCAACAACGTCCTGTGCTTTCCGTACATCTTCCGCGGCGCGCTCGACGTGGGTGCCACCACCATCACGCGCGAGATGGAAATGGCGGCCGTCTATGCCATTGCCGAGCTGGCCCAGGAAGAGCAGAACGAAGTCGTGGCGGCGGCCTATGGCACCTATGACATCAGCTTCGGGCCCGAATACCTGATCCCCAAGCCGTTCGACCCGCGCCTGATCACCCGCATCGCGCCGGCCGTGGCCAAGGCCGCCATGGATGGCGGCGTGGCGACCCGGCCGCTCGCCGACCTGGAAGCCTATACCGAGCAGTTGCAGCAGTTCGTGTACCACTCGGGTGCTTTCATGAAGCCGCTGTACTCGGCCGCCAAGAGCTTTGTGCGCGATGGCGGCAAGGCGCGCGTCGTGTTCACCGAAGGCGAAGACGAGCGTGTGCTGCGGGCCGTGCAGGTCGTGGTCGACGAAGGCCTGGCCAAGCCCATCCTGGTGGGCCGCCCGGCGGTGCTGGCCGCCCGCATCGAGAAATACGGCCTGCGCCTGCGCCTGGGCGAAGACGTCGAGGTCACCAATCCCGAATACGACGAGCGTTTCCATCGCTACTGGACCACGTACTGGGAAATGATGTGCCGGCGCGGCATCACCAAGGAAATGGCCCGCGTGGAAATGCGCCGCCGCCTGACCCTGATCGGTGCCATGATGGTGCACCTGGGCGATGCCGATGCCATGGTCTGCGGCACCGTCAGCGCCTATGCCGAACACCTGCGCTTTGTCGACCAGGTCATCGGCATGCGGCCCGGCGCCAAGGTGTATGCCGCGATGAACGTGCTGTTGCTCAACGAGCGCACGGTGGCGCTGGTGGACACGCACATCAATGACGATCCCACCGCCGAGCAGATCGCCGAATTCACCATCGCCGCCGCCGAGCAAATGACGCGCCTGAACCTGGCGCCCAAGGTGGCGCTGCTGTCGCGTTCGAATTTCGGTACCGGCAGTTCGTCATCGGGCACCAAGATGCGCCAGGCCCTGGAACTGGTGCGCGCTGCGGCTCCCGAGCTCGAAGTCGACGGTGAAATGCATGGCGACTGCGCGCTGGACGAGGCGCTGCGCCTGCGTATCCTGCCGTCGTCGACCCTGAAGGGCGAGGCCAACCTGCTGGTCTGCCCCAACGTCGATTCGGGCAACATTGCCTACAACCTGCTCAAGACTGCCGCCGGCGGCAACGTGGCGGTAGGCCCGTTCCTGTTGGGCGTCAATGCGCCGGTACAAATCCTGACTTCCAGTTCCACTGTGCGCCGCATCGTCAACATGACCGCCCTGGTCGTCGTGGATGCCAACGTCCCCAGATAGTACCCGGCCCATCATGGGCCATCCCGGCCCCGTGACGGGGCTGGTGCTGACCGGTGGCGGCGCGCGCGCCGCCTACCAGGTCGGCGTGCTGGGCGCCATTTTCCAGATTCTGGACCCGGCGGCGCAGCCGGGCTTCCGCAATCCTTTTCCCATCATCTGCGGCACCTCGGCTGGCGCCATCAACGCCGCGGCCCTGGCCTGCCGCGCCGACCGGCCGCACCTGGCCGCACGGCGCATCCGCCGGCTGTGGGAATCGCTGGGCACCGACATGGTCTACCGGGCCGACGCGCCGGGGCTGATCAAGACGGGGGTGCGCTGGCTGGGGCTGCTGGCCCTGGGCTGGATGTTCTCGGGCCTGGCCCGCAAGCGGCCCCAGTCGCTGTTGGACAACCGCCCGCTGGCCGACCTGCTGACGCGCGTGCTCGATTTCGACCATTTGCAGGCCAACCTGCGGCGCGGCGCGCTGTCGTCGCTGGCCATCACGGCCTCGGGGTTCACCAGTGGCGAACACCTGACGTTCTACCAGTCCAACCACAGCATCGAGCCCTGGCGCCGCTCGCTGCGGCGCGCGATTCCCGCGCGCATCGGCGTCGAGCACCTGATGGCCTCGTCGTCGATCCCGTTCGTCTTTCCCGCCCAGGCGGTCCAGGTGCACGGGCAGACGGAATGGTGCGGCGACGGCTCGATGCGCCAGCTCGCCCCCATCAGCCCGGCCATCCACCTGGGCGCCGAACGGGTGCTGGTCATCGGCACCGGCTACCGCGACGAAACCCATCCCGAAAAACGCGAGCAGGCGCCGCCCTATCCGTCGCTGGCGCAGGTGGGCGGCCACGTGCTGTCCAGTATTTTCCTGGACGGCCTGTCGATGGACGTCGAACGGGTGGAACGTATCAATGATCTGGTCAGCCACGCCACTTACGAGCCCGCCACGGGCGGCAGTGTCCGGCGGGTGAACGTCCTGACCCTCACACCCAGCCAGTCGCTGGATTTGCTCGCGCTCGACTACTTGAAAGAAATGCCTGTCGAGGCCCGTACCCTTTTTCGCGTACTCGGTGTATCGTCCGACCCAGACCGCTCGGGTGGCGGTGCACTGATGTCGTACCTGCTGTTCGAAAGTGCTTACACCCGGCGATTGATTGAACTGGGTTATGCCGATACGATGCGGCGTATCGAAGAAGTGATTGGCTTTTTCAAGGAGGGCCACGCATGACGCGGAATGGCCAGTCTACGCTGCAGCGCCAACTCAGCCGCGGCGGCGCGATCGATCATGACGGCTTGCAGAAAGAAGCCGTGGTCGAGGCTGCGCACGAACTCGGGCTGGCCTTGCTGGTGGCCGATTGCGACCGGGCGCGCAGCCGTTCGGCAGTGTTGCGGGCCATTGCCAAGGCCGTCGACTTTCCCGAGTATTTCGGCGGCAACCTCGATGCGCTCTACGACTGCCTGTGCGACACCGTGCTCGACCAGAAAACCGGCGTGGTGCTGTGGCTGTACAAGCTGCATTCGGGCGATCCGGCCCTGGAAGAAGACGCCGCCCAGATCGAAACCGTTTGTACCGACGCCGCCGAATTCGCGCGCGAGAACGGCCGCGTATTCACCTTCGTGATCGAACACGCCGGCAAGCACCCCGATCCCGAACCAGGCGTGGCCGCCGCACCCTACGGCGAAGGCACGGGAAGCTAGTTTCCCCGGGGCATCTTCGCCGTTACTTCAGTATTTGCTAGGCACCAGGCCCTGGCAGCGATCCGGCAAGCCGGCAGCCGACTACCATCCCAGCAAGGCGGTGCTTGCCGCCATCAAGGCCAACCCGGCGGTTTCGGTGCGCAGCACGCGGGGCCCATAGCGCACCGCCTGGACGCCCCGTTCGGCCGCCAGCGCCAGTTCCGCATCGGACCAGCCGCCTTCCGGCCCCACCAGCAGGGTCAGTTGCCGCAGTTCCGGCTGGGCCGCCAGGGTGTCGGGCAGGCTGGGGCCGGCTTCGGGGTGGCACAGCAGCCGCAGCCCGGCAGCCGGCTGGTCCAGCCATCCACGCAGGTCCATGGGGGCGTCCACCGCCATTAGGCGGTTGCGGCCGCATTGCTCGGCGGCGGCCTGGGCGATACGCGACCAGTGCGCCAGGCGTTTTTCCAGGCGCGCGCCACTGAGCTGCAGCACACTGCGCTGTGCCGCGATCGGCGTGACCCGGCTGGCACCCAGCTCGACCGCTTTTTCCACCACCCAATCCATTTTGTCGCCGGATGGCAGCCCTTGCACCAATATGAGGCGTCCGGCCAGTTCGGCTTCGCGCGGGTCGAAGGCGCCCAAGTGGGCCCAGGCGTTCTTGCCGTCGATCTCGAGGGTGGCGGGATACTCGCCGCCCGTGCCGTCGAACAGCACAATGGCGGCACCCGCGCGCAGGCGCAGTACGCGCACGGCGTGGTGGGCCAGGGCTTGCGGCAAGGCCAGTCGGGTGCCGGCGGACAGCGGCGTGTCGCAGAAAAAACGCGGCAGGGGCATGGTGGGCGGGCAGAAGGGCGGCAGGCGCCGGAAACCGGTCAAGCGCGTAGCCTACCATCCTGTCCGCGCCCTGGGCACACAGGGGCCCCGGGCCAGACCGGGACCTGTCCCGGATGCTAAAATCATGAGCTACGCAACCCCTCCCACCTGGCCCCATTTTCCTGGGCGCGCCAGAGCCTACGAGCCTATTTCCGCATGAGCCTATCCACCGCCCAACCCTTAGCCCTGGCGGATGCCATCCGCGTCCTTGCAATGGACGCCGTCCAACAAGCGAATTCGGGGCATCCCGGCGCGCCGATGGGCATGGCGGAAATCGCTCAGGCGTTGTGGCTGGGCCACCTGCGCCACAATCCGTCCGACCCGGCCTGGGCCAACCGCGACCGTTTCGTACTGTCCAACGGGCATGGCTCGATGCTGATCTACGCGCTGCTGCACCTCAGCGGCTACGACCTGCCCATCGAAGAACTCAAGCAGTTCCGCCAGCTGCATTCGCGCACCCCCGGCCATCCCGAAGTGGGCATCACCCCCGGCGTCGAGACCACCACGGGCCCGCTGGGCCAGGGCCTGGCCAATGCGGTCGGCATGGCGCTGGCCGAGGCGCTGCTGGCGGCGGAATTCAACAAGCCCGGCCTGCCTATCGTCGACCACTACACCTACGCCTTCACCGGCGACGGCTGCCTGATGGAAGGCATCTCGCACGAAGCCTGCTCGCTGGCGGGCACGCTCAAGCTGTCCAAGCTGGTGGTGCTGTATGACGACAACGGCATTTCCATCGATGGCCATGTCGAACACTGGTTCGGCGACGATACCGCCACCCGCTTCGAAGGATACGGCTGGAACGTCATCCGCGCGGTCGACGGCCATGACGTGGCCGCGGTCGACGCCGCCATCCGCCAGGCGCGCGCGCAATCCGCAAAACCCACCCTGATCGTCTGCCGCACCATCATCGGCAAGGGTTCGCCCGCCATGGCCGGCACCCACAATGTGCATGGCGCCCCGCTGGGCGCCGAAGAAGTCGCCGCCACGCGCGTGGCGCTGGGCTGGACGGCCGCGCCGTTCGAGATTCCGCAGGCCGTGCGTGAAGCCTGGGATTCCCGCCCGGCGGGCGCCTTGGCCCAGGCGGCATGGCAAGAGCACTTCGACGCCTACGCCGCCCAGTACCCGGCCGAGGCCGCCGAATTCACCCGCCGCATGAAGGGCGAGCTGCCGGCCGATTTCGCCGACACGCTGCAGGCCTTCATCCAGGCCACCGACCAGAAAGCCGAAACCGTCGCCACCCGCAAGGCGTCCCAGTTCGCCATCGCGGCGCTGGCCCAGGCGCTGCCCGAACTGCTGGGCGGCTCGGCCGATCTCACGGGGTCGAACTACACCGACTGGAAGGGCGTGGCGCCGGTGCGCGCCGGCGAGCAAGGCATACAGTTCGGCCGCCACATCAATTACGGCGTGCGCGAGTTCGGCATGGCCGCCATCATGAACGGCATTGCGCTGCATGGCGGCTACCTGCCGTTCGGCGGCACCTTCCTCACGTTCTCCGATTACTCGCGCAACGCCATCCGCATGGCTTCGCTGATGAAGCAGCGCGTGGTGCACGTCTTCACGCACGACTCCATCGGCCTGGGCGAAGACGGCCCCACCCACCAATCCATCGAACACGCCGCCAGCCTGCGCCTGATTCCCAACCTGTCGGTCTGGCGCCCCTGCGACACCGCCGAAACCGCGGTGGCTTGGGGGGCGGCCGTATCGCGTCCGTCCAGCATCGGCATGGACGTGCACGACGGCGGTCCCACCGCGCTGCTGCTGTCGCGCCAGAACCTGCCCTTCGTGCCGCGCGATGCCGGCACGCTGAAAGCGATTGTCCGCGGTGGTTACGTCCTGCGAGACGCCGAAGGCGCGCGTGCCGTTATCATCGCCACGGGCTCCGAGGTCGCCATCGCGCTGGCCGCGCAAGAACAATTGGCCGGGCAGGGTATCGCCGTGCGGGTCGTCTCGATGCCCAGCACCGATGTATTCGACCGCCAGGACGCCGACTGGAAGCGCGCCGTGCTGCCGCAAGGCCTGCCGCGCGTGGCCGTCGAAGCGGGCACCACCGGGCTGTGGCACAAGTACGTAGGGCTCGAAGGCGCCGTCGTCGGTATCGACCGCTATGGCGAATCCGCGCCCGCCGGGGCCTTGTTCAAGTTCTTCGGACTGACCGCCGACAAGGTGGCCGAGGCCGTCAAGCAAGTTTTGTAAAAGGAGCTCTAGTCATGACTATTCGCGTCGCCATCAACGGGTACGGCCGCATCGGCCGCAACATCCTGCGTGCCCATTACGAAGCTGGCAAAAAGCACGATATCGAAATCGTGGCCATCAACGACCTGGGCGATCCCAAGACCAACGCGCATCTCACGCGCTACGATACCGCCCATGGCAAGTTCCCGGGCAGCGTCGAGGTCGATGGCGACTACATGGTGGTCAATGGCGACAAGATCCGCGTGCTGGCCAACCGCAACCCGGCCGAACTGCCCTGGGGCGAACTGAAGGTCGACGTGGTGCTCGAATGCACCGGCTTCTTCACCTCGAAAGAAAAAGCCAGTGCGCACCTGAAGGGCGGCGCCAAGAAAGTCATCATCTCGGCCCCCGGCGGCAAAGATGTCGACGCCACCATCGTGTACGGCGTCAACCACGGCGTGCTGAAGGCGTCCGACACCGTCATCTCGAACGCATCGTGCACCACCAACTGCCTGGCCCCGCTGGTCAAGCCGCTGCACGACAAGCTGGGCCTGGAAAGCGGCCTGATGACCACGGTGCACGCCTACACCAATGACCAGGTCCTGACCGACGTCTACCACGAAGACCTGCGCCGCGCCCGTTCGGCCACCATGAGCATGATCCCCACCAAGACCGGCGCCGCCGCCGCGGTGGGCCTGGTGCTGCCCGAACTGAACGGCAAGCTCGACGGCTTTGCCATCCGCGTGCCCACCATCAACGTGTCCATCGTCGACCTGTCGTTCGTGGCCAAGCGCGACACCACCGTGGAAGAAGTCAACGGCATCCTGAAGGCTGCTTCCGAAGGCGAACTCAAGGGCATCCTGGACTACAACACCGAACCCCTGGTGTCGATCGACTTCAACCACAACCCCGCCTCCAGCACCTTCGATTCCACGCTGACCAAGGTGTCGGGCAAGCTGGTCAAGGTGTCGTCGTGGTACGACAACGAATGGGGCTTCTCGAACCGCATGCTCGACACCACCGTCGCGCTGATGACGGCCAAGTAAGCAGCATGGCCAAGGTCAATACCCTGTCCGCACTGGCCAAGGCCGGCGCGCTGCACGGCAAGCGCGTTTTCATACGCGCCGACCTGAACGTGCCGTTCGACGACGCCGGCCAGATCAGCGAAGACACCCGCATCCGCGCGTCGGTGCCGGGCATTCGCCTGGCGCTCGACGGCGGTGCCGCCGTCATGGTGACTTCGCACTTGGGCCGCCCCACCGAAGGCACCCTGACCGAGGCCGACTCGCTCGATCGCGTGGGCCAGCGCTTGTCGCAGTTGCTGGGCATGCCCGTGCAACTGGTCAAGGACTGGGTCGATGGCGTCAACGTCGATCCGGGCCAGGTGGTGCTGCTGGAAAACTGCCGCGTCAATCCGGGCGAGAAAAAGAACGACGAGGCGCTGTCGCGCAAGATGGCGGCATTGTGCGATGTCTACGTCAACGATGCATTCGGCACGGCGCATCGTGCCGAAGCCACCACGCACGGCATGGCGCGCTACGCGCCGGTGGCCTGCGCCGGCCCGCTGCTCGAAGCCGAGTTGCTGGCGCTGGGCCGTGCGCTGCACGAACCCAAGCGGCCGCTGGTGGCCATCGTGGGCGGCTCGAAAGTGTCGACCAAGCTGTCCATCCTGCAATCGTTGGCCGACAAGGTCGACCAGCTCGTGGTGGGGGGCGGCATCGCCAATACCTTCATGCTGGCCGCCGGCTTGTCCATCGGCAAGTCGCTGGCCGAGCCCGACCAGGTCGACCAGGCGCGTGCCGTCATCGACATCATGAAGCAGCGCGGCGCCGACGTGCCTGTTCCCACCGATGTAGTGTGCGCGAAGTCGTTCGCCGCCGACGCTCAGGCTACCGTCAAGGCGGCCGATGCGGTAGCCGCCGACGACCTCATTCTTGACATCGGTCCGCAAACCGCCCAGCGGCTGGCGGGCATTCTGCAGCAGGCGGGCACCATAGTCTGGAATGGCCCGGTGGGTGTATTCGAGTTCGATGCGTTCTCGCACGGCACCGAAGTACTGGCCAAGGCCATCGCCGAATCGCCCGCATTCTCGATCGCGGGCGGCGGCGATACGCTGGCGGCCATCGCCAAGTACGGCATCACCGACAAGGTGGGCTATATCTCTACCGGCGGCGGCGCCTTCCTGGAATTCCTGGAAGGCAAGTCACTGCCCGCGGTGGCCATCCTGGAAGCGCGCGCCACTTGAAGCTACGGCCGCGGGTTGATAGCAGAACAGGTGCCTGACCCCTTCGGGAGCCAGGCACCGAAGCATCAGCTGGTTCAGTATCCACAGCATTAAATGCCAGGCCCTGGATGCCTGGCATTTTTTTTAGTACTGGCTGGATGGCCCGGGCCGCCATTGCCATGTCGCAAGTACCGGTGGCTGCCTGCGCGCTGGCAGCCGGGCAATCGTGCGACAGATGGAATGACCCTGATTTCACGAATTTTCGGATCTGGCTGCTCTGTTTAATGATATGAGTAGAATTATTTTTCTTTCGGCTTCGATTTTTGAGTGTTCTGAGGCATGGGATTTCGGCTACGGCCGCGTACCATAACGGATCGCCGAGACGTGATGCCGAACTGCAACCATCCAGGGGGAAGATAAATGCAAGTACCGGATTTGAGCCTCGATCATGCCGCGCTGGTGATCCACGACCTGGAAGCCGCACGCCAGGCTTTCGAGCGGCTGGGATTTCGCCTGTCGTCACGCAGCATGCATGCCGGTGCGCTGACCCCTGGCGGGCCTGTCGTGCCGTGGGGGTCCGGCAATCATTGTGCAATGTTCCGCAATGGCTACTTCGAACTGCTGGGCCTGGTCGATGCCAGCTTGCATAGTACCGCCAGGAAAATGCTCGAGAAGTACGAAGGCTTGCACATCGTTGCCATGGATTGTCCTTCGGCAGACGAGGCCTACATGCGGCTGCAGGCCGCGCAGGTAAGCGCTCCCGCGCCGCTGACGCTTGAACGCGATGCACCGTTCGGCCCGCGCGACGAGCAGGTGCGGCGAGCTCGATTTCGCAACATCAACCTTGACGTCGAGGCTTATCCGGAAGCCCGTTTCATCGTCATCGAGCACGGCACGCGCGACGTGCTCTGGCAACCGCATCTGTTGCAGCATCCGAACGGTGCCAACGCGCTGGCGGCAATGTACTTCTGTTCGGACGATGTGCCCGCCTCGCTGGCGCGGTTCGAACCCATATTGGGCAAGCCCGTGCGCTATGGCGATGCCTACCGGTTCGCGCTCAAGCACGGCGCCTTTTGGTTCATGGATGCCACGGCGATGCGTGGCTATTGCCCGGTACTTCATGATTCCGTGCACCGTGTGTCGGCGGCATGTATCGCGGTCGATTGCCTGGATACGCTGCAAGCGTACTTGTCGGAACGCGGCATCGAGACCCATCAGGGGCCCACGCTGGATACCGGGGCGCTATCTCTTTGGGTGCATCCAGCGCAGGCCGGCCATGCCGCGCTGCAATTCATACAGTCAGAATAATCCATACGCTAGGGAGCAAGTAATGAAAGCAGCAGTAATCTATGAGCATGGCGGTCCGGGCAGTATCAAGTACGAAACCGGTTTTCCCGACCCGGTAGCTCAGCCGGGCGAGGTCATCGTCAAGGTCCACGCCGCCACGTTGAACTATCACGACGTGTTCACCCGCAATGGCATGCCCGGTATCACGGTTCCGATGCCCATCATCATGGGGCTGGATTTCGCCGGCGAAATCGTCGAAGTGGGCAAAGACGTGGAAGGCGGCTGGAAGGTCGGGGACCGCGTCATGATCGATCCGTCGGACCGCAAAACGTTCGGCGGGGTCATTGGCGAAGCCCGCCATGGCGGGCTGGCGCAATACTGCGCGGTACCGGATCACCATCTGGTCGCATTGCCCGACGACGTCAGCTATGAAACCGCCGCGGCCTTGCCGGTGGCGTACGGTACCGCCTGGCGCATGATGGTGACCATAGGCAAGATCCGCGCCGGAGAACGGGTGCTGATCCTGGGTGCGTCGGGGGGCGTGGGCACCTGCTGCGTGCAGCTCGCCAAGCTCGCCGGGGCCGAGGTCATTGCGGCGGCATCCAGCCCCGACAAGCTGGCCCGCCTGAAAGACCTGGGTGCCGATCACCTGCTTGACTACAAGCAGGATGACTTCATGAAGTGGATATTCACGAATTTTGGCAAGCCGCACCGCCGGCTGGCAGAGAAGGGCGTAGATGTCGTCGTAAACTTCACGGGCGGCGATACCTGGGTAAAGTCGCTGCGCACGCTGCATCGGGGTGGACGTATCCTGACATGCGGCGCCACCGCGGGCTACGATCCCAAGGAAGATCTGCGCTTTGTCTGGAGCTATGAGCTGCAGATCCTGGGGTCGAACGGCTGGATGCGCGATGAATTGATCAATCTGCTTGAACAAGTACGCCAAGGCAAGCTGAAGCCTGTCATCGACAAGACCTACACACTGGCAGATATCAACGATGCGTTCCAGCAATTGGAAGACCGCCGCGTGTTTGGCAAGGTTATGGTGAAACCGTGAGCAATACTGCTACCAGCAAACTCGACCGTGCAGGCATTGAAGCCATTTTCAACCGTTCGCAGTTCATTCGAGGCATGAATCTCGAAATACTCGAAGTCGATCACGAGGCATCGCGCTTTGCGGTGCGCATGCCTTTGCAGCCCAGCCTGGAACGGGGCGCGGCCGGCTCGGGGCAATTCCACGGCGGCGCCATCGCCGCGCTGATCGATGTCGTGGGCGATTTCGCGATCGGCATGCTGGTGGGCGGTGGCGTGCCTACCATGAATTTGCGGGTTGATTATCTGCGGCCGGCAATGGGGCCGTACTGCGAAGGCGTGGCGGTCGTGCGCAAGGCTGGGCGCAGCGCAGCCGTGGTCGATATCGACGTCATGTCCGCCGATGGCAAACTGGTTGCCATCGGGCGAGGCACCTATGTGCCCGTCACGGGCTGATCGGTACAACACTGGAAAGCCGGCCGTGGTTCGTGCTTCAGCGGCACGATACCGCGTGGGCTTTCCGCAAGGGGCAACGAGATAGGTGAGTATATGTTGGTGAATCTCGGCAAGCTGCTCGATGAAAATCTGTCGGCAGACGCTGTTGCGATAATTGACTGCTTCGATTTCGACAATCCGCGCATCTACACCCATCGCGACATCGATCGGCTTGCCGATGCATGCGCGCGCGGCTTGCGCAAGCGCGGCCTGGTGCGTGGCGACACGGTCGCCCTGATGAGCTTGAACCGTGCGGAGTATGTCATCGCCTATCTGGCGATCATGCGGGCCGGCCTGGTCGCCGTTCCCATCAATTACAAATTGGCTGGCGATACGCTGGCGCTGATACTGTCCGATTGTCAGGCCAAGCTGGTCTTTGTCGATGCGCAACGGCAAGCCTTGTTGCCGTCCGGGATGCCGGCGCAGCGGCTTGACAATGCCGCATGGGATGCCTTCCTGGATCCCGGTCCGTTCACCACCGTGGCGCCCGAAGAAAATGAATGCGCCATGATCCTGTATACCTCCGGCTCTACCGGCCGGCCCAAGGGCGTGCAATTGTCGCACCAGGGCCAGTTGTGGACGCTGCGATCGCGCCTTGCCACGCGTGCTTCGTTCCTGGATGAACGCTTCATCGTGGCCGCTCCGCTGTTTCACATGAATGCGTTGGCCTCGGTCAAGTTTGCCCTGGCGGGCCATGCCAGCGTTGTGCTGCTGCCGCAGTTCGACGCACGGCAGTTCATCCAGGCCATCGGGCAGCATGGCGTTACCTGGGTGACTTCCGTCCCCACCATGATGGCCATGGTGGTCAACGAGCAAGAGGCGCTGCGGGCCATCGATACTTCCCGCGTCCATTATGTCCGGATGGGGTCGGCGGCTGCCTCGGCCAAACTGTACGAAACAGTGAAAGAAGCGTTTCCCAACGCGTCGTTGGCCGG
>DASPIV010000463.1:0-3338 GCA_035628955.1 Bordetella sp. | reverse complement strand
GATGGTGGGTTCCAGGTTGGCGGCAGGCGCGGCGCGGGCGGAGCCGGGTACGGCGGCTACGGGCCGGGTATAGGCCCGCGGCAGTTCATAGGGCAGGTCGAACGTGACGAAAGCCTTGTTTTGCACGCTGAGCACGCGCTGAACCATAAGCTGCATGCGCCAGGAAGCGGTGGCATCGAGCGAGGCATCGTCGGGTACGACGAACAGCGCCACTTCGGCAAGCGAAGGCGCCCCGGTGGCAGCTACATCGGCCAGGCGCTGGTGGTTGCGATCGCGGAACCGGAAGCTGCTTTCCTGCTGGATGACTTCGATGCGATCGAAGATGCCGCCGCGCACGTAGCCGGAGCCCTTGAATGAATAGGCTCCGTTGCCGGCTACCAGCAAGGCCTGTTGGCCAGGCTGCAGGCGGCTCGACAAGTGCTGCCAGGTTGCATCGCCTAGCAGGCTGCGGCCAATGGTGGGCACGCTGACCAGGGCGGTGTACAGGTCGATGAAGGTGTCGGCCGGGTCATCGGTTTCGGGGCGGGCGGCGGCGTCGGCGCGGCCGGTTTGCGCGAAGGCCTGGTTGACGTCGGCCACCGACAGATGCAGGCGTTGCACGGCGCCGCTGTCGAGCAAGGCCTGCCAGGACTGCGCTGGACCCAGGGTGTCGTCGACCTGGCGGGCCGCGGGCGCCGCCGCGGCAACCTGGGCGGCACCGGCGGCCTGGAGCAGCCCGCTGGCGCCGTGCGCGCGCGCTACGGCAATGGCCGAGCGCGTGATGCTGTCGCCGATGACCATCAGGGTGACCGTGGCGCCACTGATGATGTCGACGGGCGGCGGCGTGCCATGGCGAGGCGGTGATTGGATGAAGTTCAGGCCGACGTAGCCCTGGATGAAGGCATCGACCCTGGATTGCGGGATGCCGATCAGGACGATGGGCTCGTGGTGTTCTACCAGGCGGGCGCCGACGATGCGGCCATCGTTGGCCAGGCCGACAATGACGTCGATAGGCTTGCTGGAATAGCCGCGCGTGTTGACCACGTCGGTGGTCAGGTAGACATAACCCAGGGGATGGTTGCCGGCATAGGCACGGGCGGCCAGCGGCTTGCCTTCAGGCGTGCCCAGGCGGTCGGCGCCTGGAAATAGCTCGGCCGGAGAGTAGGTGGACAGGAAGTGGGCCAGGCGCTGCGCGTGGGCGGGGACCGCAAGCAAGGCGGAACAGGCCAGGACCAGATGGAAAAGGGCCCGAAGTATTCGGATGAACCCCGGTGATACGGCGCGCCCTGGCATTCGACAACTCAGTTAACTTGCGTATGCCGATGCTACGCAAGCAAACAACGCGGCGCGTTGCGCCAGATCAAGGGCATTGCCAGCGGATAAAAAAAGCGCCCGCAAGGGGCGCCTGGACGCAAAAAAAAACGACAGCGCGGGCTAGCTGCCGACTTTCAGCACACCCTTCATGATGGCCCAATGGCCAGGGAAGGAGCAGAAGAAGGTGTACTTGTCGCCCGCGGTGAGCTTGGACGTATCGAAGGTGACGGAATCGGATTCGCCGCCGCCGATAAGCTTGGTATGTGCCACGACGCGGCTATCGCCTGCCTTGACGTAATCGTTGGCCAGGCCGGCGGTCATGCCGTCGGTGGCCACGGGCTGCATGTCGGTTTCTTTGGTCAGTACCCAGTTATGCCCCATGGCGGCCTTGGCCATTTTGCCCACGTGCTTCAGGTGCACGGTGAACTGCTTGCAGCTTGCGTCGACGACGATTTCTTTGGTGTTGAACTGCATGGCGTCGTTGCTTTCGACGGTGGTTTCGCATTGCGCTGCCAGCACGGGCAGGCTGGCAGCGGATAGCAGGACGGCAAGAGTGGCTTTGACCAGCATGGGGATCTCCAGTAACAAAGCGACGGGCAAACCGGCCTATGCCGGCGGCGTGTCGCTGAACAGGGAAGTTTATCCACAGGGGCGTGCGGTGGCTTTGACCAAGAACAATGACTCGGATCAGAATGACATGATAGGGCAGATGCTAAGCACTGGCCTTGAAATTCTGCCCGCATGCCCCTATAACTTCGGGGTTTCGCGCCTCGGCCTGGGCCGTGGCTCTGTCCCGGTTTTTATTACCTACTATTGATCCGCCATTCTATGAATTCATCCGCTACGTCCTCCACGCCCGAAACCCTGGGCTTTCAGGCCGAGGTGAAGCAGCTGCTGCACCTGATGATCCATTCGCTGTACAGCAACAAGGAAATTTTCCTGCGCGAGCTGGTCTCCAATGCGTCCGATGCCTGCGATAAGCTGCGCTTCGAGGCGATCGACCAACCGGACCTGTTCGAAGGCGACAGCGACCTGGCCATTCGGGTCGATTACGACACGGCCGCGCGCACGATTACGATTTCGGACAACGGTATCGGCCTGTCGCGGGACGAGGCAATCGCCAACCTGGGCACCATCGCCCGGTCGGGTACCCGCGAGTTCTTTTCGCAGCTTACCGGCGACAAGCAGAAAGACGCCCAGTTGATCGGCCAGTTCGGCGTGGGTTTTTATTCTTCGTTCATCGTGGCCGACAAGGTAACGGTACTGAGCCGGCGGGCCGGGGTGCAGGCGGACGAAGCCATCTGCTGGGAATCGGACGGCCAGGGCGAATTCACCATCGTGGCCGCCGACAAGGCTACGCGCGGCACCGACGTAACGCTGCACCTGCGTGAAGACCAGGACGACCTGCTCAATGGCTGGAAGCTGCGCGAGATCCTGCGCCGTTATTCCGACCATATCTCGTTGCCTATCCGCATGGCCAAGGAAGAGTGGGATGCCGAGAAAAGCGAGCAGGTCAAGCACGACGAACTGGAAACTGTGAACCAGGCCAATGCATTGTGGACGCGCAGCAAGGGTGACGTTACCGACGAGCAATACCGCGAGTTCTACAAGACCGTATCGCACGATTACGACGACCCGCTGGCCTGGACCCACAACCGGGTGGAAGGGCGCAGCGAGTACACGCAGCTGCTGTATGTGCCCAAGCACGCGCCATTCGACCTGTGGGACCGCGAAGGCCGCCGCGGCGTGAAGCTGTATGTCAAGCGCGTGTTCATCATGGACGACGCCGAGCAGTTGCTGCCGTCGTACCTGCGTTTTGTGCGCGGCGTGATCGATTCGGCTGACCTGCCGTTGAACGTGTCGCGCGAAATTTTGCAGGAAAGCCGCGACGTGCGCGCCATACGCGAAGGATCGGCCAAGCGGGTGCTGTCGCTGCTGGAAGACCTGGCCGAGAACAAGGCTGAAGAGTATGCCGCGTTCTGGACCGAGTTTGGCCAAGTGCTGAAAGAAGGCGCGGGCGAAGACGCCGGCAACCTGGAACGCAT
>DASPIV010000462.1:0-3828 GCA_035628955.1 Bordetella sp. | reverse complement strand
GGTCATGTCGATCAGCAATTGCGGCCGGAAGTTCTTGAGTACCGGGTTTTCTTCCAGCATGGCATCCAGCCGGCGCTTCAGGCGCTCCAGCGCGTGGCGATCGCGCCGTTCCGCATCGGCCTGCACCTGGGACTGCATCCGGCTGCCGTCGGATTGCCGCACATCGCCGTCGTCGCGCAGCGGATCGCGCCCGCCGCCGGGAATGGCGCTGGTCTCGGCTGAAAAGTTCGGCCCACCGGTCAGCGCCACGCGCAACGGGGTTCGAAAATACTCGGCAATACTGCGCAGCTCTTCCTTGGGCACTATGGCAATCAGCCACATCACCAGGAAGAACGCCATCATGGCGGTGATGAAATCCGCATAGGCGATCTTCCAGCTGCCGCCGTGGTGGACGCGCCGGGGAGTGCGCTTGCGGCGGACCACTACCCGGTGATTGTTCAGCGAGCTCATCGGGCCGCCCGTCAAGCGCGACCGGTAGTGGCCGACTTGGTCTGGCGCACATGCTCTTCAAGCTCACCGAACGACGGGCGCACGGAAGAGAACAACACCTTGCGGCCGAACTCCACGGCCAATTGCGGGGGATAGCCGTTCATGCTGGCCAGCAGCGTTACCTTGATGCATTCCAGCACCTTGACCGATTCGGAGGTGCGGCGCTCCAGGCGCGAGGCCAAGGGCGCCACGAAGCCATAAGCCAGCAGCACCCCCAGAAAGGTGCCTACCATCGCCTTCGAGATCAGGTCGCCCAGCACCGCCGGCGGCTGGTCCACCGCGCCCAGCGCCTTGATGACGCCCAGCACGGCCGCCACGATACCGAAGGCAGGCAGCGCGTCGGCCATCTGCTGCAGCGAATGACATGGCACGTCGCGTTCATGGCGATAGGTTTCGATCTCTTCGTCCATCAGCGTCTCGATCTCGAACGAGCTCATGTTGCCGCTGATCATGATCCGCAGGTAATCGGTAATGAACTCCATCAGCTTGGCATCCCGCGTGATGCGCGGATATTCGATGAAGATGACGCTGGATTGCGGGTCTTCGATATGGGACTCGATGGCCATCAGGCCTTCGCGGCGCGCTTTGTTCAGCAATACGTACAGCAGCGCCATCAGCTCCATATACACCTCTTTGCTGTACGGGGCGCCCTTGATGGCCTGAGGCAGCGATTGCCGCACCAGCGCCAGTGACTTGCGACTATTGCCCGCCAAAAAGGCGCCAAGCGCGGCGCCGGCAATCAGCGTGAGCTCGAATGGCTGGTATAGCGCTCCCAAGTGCCCGCCCAGCCCGATAAAACTACCGATCACGGCGACCAGCACCACCGTATAACCAATCACAATCAACACATTGGGCCTCTGCCATCGAGTCTAGAGTTGGCGACAATGATCCCCCGCGAACCCGGTTGTAAAAACACGGGTTACGGGGAGTTTTCAGGGGCTTTTGGACTGTTTGAGGCCGTGGCTCAGGACCGCGCGGCGAGACTCGCTGACGCGGACTCGGCCGCTCGCTGCCCCTCGCGCGCCTTGGCCGCCGCACGGGTCTTGCCAGCACGGGGTGGCGGACGGCAGATCGCGCAGATGAAGTCTGTCTGCGGGTCATGCGCATGCGCAATGAAATGCCCTCCGCATTGGCGGCAGGGCGACAACTGCAGCATGCCGCTGTCGAAGAACCTGACCAGCATCCATGCCCGCGTAAAGCTCAGCACAGGCTCATCGGCCTGGTTTTCCACGCCGGCATGTTCCAGATACAGGCGATACGCATCGATGGTGGCACGGATGCCGCGGCTGGCGGTGCGCGTGTTCAGAAACGCATATACGTTGTAGAACAGCGACGAATGAATGTTGGGCAGCCAGGTCATGAACCAGTCGACCGAGAACGGCAACATGCCCTTGGGCGGCGAGCAGGCGCGGATTTCGCGGTAGAGCCGCGACAAGCGATCGTGGCTGAGGCTGGTTTCGGCTTCGAGCACCTGCAGACGCGCGCCCAGCGAAATCATGGTGCTGGCCAGGAGGATGTCGTCGGCCTCCTGGGACACGCTTTTGGCTCCCATGGCAACGCGCGGCATCAGGCCAACTGCTCGACCGGCTGCTTGGCCAGCAGAATCGTAGCGTGAGCCTGTTGCAATGCCCCGCCCAGCACGTCCTGGGTCAGCGCCGACAGCAGACTGTAATCATCAAAACGGAAACGGCACAGCAACGAGCTCGATCCGGCCAGCTTGACCAGTTGGGCTGGCGACAAGCGCATCAGGATATCGGCCACCTCGTTGCTGAAACCCAAACGGAACATCGACGCCGCATAGTCGTCGCGCAGCATCCGCTGCGCCAACAGCAGATACGAAAGATTGACTTCCCGAATATCGGCGAGCAAAGAACTATCCGCTGTATTCACGCTTGTGGCTCCTAAGGGCTTGAAATGCCGGCACTTCGTTACCGGCGGCATTGACTTGGTCATGGCATGGCCGGGCACACCGAGAGATACAACATGTATCTATTGATACCAAGATGCGTGAAATCTACCATGCATAGTGTCAATTTTTATGACATTCATGTCAAAATGTGGATAATTTTCTGACATTTGGCATAAAAGATACATGATGGTTACATGCTGCGCCTATCCTGTCAGAGGAATTCCGTAAACAAACGCTTAAAAGCTTTCCTTTTTGTACGAATGAAATGCCGGGCTTTGCCGACAATCGTTACTTGAACGACACGTCGACAGACACGCATGCCCTACGCCGATGACAGTCTGGTCCGGTACGCCCCGCTGGTCCGCAAACTGGCGCTGCAGATGCTTGCGCGCCTGCCTGCCAGCGTACAGCTCGACGACCTGATCCAGGCCGGCATGATCGGCCTGCTGGACGCCGCGCGGCGCTACCAGGAAACCCCCGACGCCCAGTTCGAGACTTACGCCACTACCCGCATCCGGGGCGCCATGCTGGACGAATTGCGCAGCCAGGACTGGCTGCCGCGCAGTGTCCGCAGCAAGAGCAAGCGCATCGAAGCCGCCATCCAGCAGAAAGAGCACGAGCTGATGCGCCCGCCATCCGAGGGGGAAATTGCCGGCGCGCTGGAAATGCCCCTGGATCAGTACCAGGCCATGCTCAATGACGCCCGCGGCGTCCAGATCCTGCACTATGACGACCTAGGGGCTGGCGATACCGACGATCGCGGCTGGCACGACAGCCCGGCCGACATGTCGGGCAATCCGCTGGACGCCCTGCTGACGGGCGACCTGCGGCGCGCCCTGGTCGGCGCCATCGAAGCCCTGCCCGAACGCGAAAAACTGGTGCTGTCGCTGTGTTACGAACAGGGCTTGAACCTGAAGGAGATCGGTGCCGTCCTGGAGGTTACCGAGGCGCGTGTATGCCAATTGCGCAGCCAGGCCACGGCGCGTATCAGGGCGCGCCTGAAAGAAGGCGCCTGGCATGAATTGCCCGGCGAATCCCAATTGGCCCAAGTGCTGTAACAGCGTTGCAGCCGTCTACAGCCAAAGTTGGGAGCAATTGAACTTAAGTTGACGATGATCAGGCCGTTACCCAGGGCAGCGGGACACCGAGTCTCGCGGAGTGGGCGGCCTGGCTGCCCAGTTTGAAGAAGCCTTTCTCTCTTGGGAGCTATCAATGGCTGCTGTTATCAACACCAACTACTTGTCGCTGGTTGCACAAAACAACCTCAACAAGTCCCAATCCGCTCTGGGTTCCGCCATCGAGCGCCTGTCCTCCGGCCTGCGCATCAACAGCGCAAAGGACGACGCCGCCGGCCAGGCGATTGCCAACCGCTTCACCGCCAACGTCCGCGGCCTGACTCAGGCAGCTCGTAACGCGAACGACGGCATCTC
>DASPIV010000461.1:0-6663 GCA_035628955.1 Bordetella sp. | reverse complement strand
GTCGAATGGCCGCGCCACGCCGTGCAGGTCGAACGGACTGCCGTTGATGCGCATGTGCACGCGAGGCTGCACATCGATATCAGTGGCATAGCCGAAGGTGGAAATGAAAGGCACGCCCAGCGCGATCTGGTCGACCTGTTGCTTGCGTCCGGTGACCTGGTCGTCCAGCGTGATGCGGCCATCTTCCAGCACCAGGTTGTTCAGCGAAAAGCGCGGCGGGCCGCTGTCGTCGGTTTGCCCGGGCTCGGGCGGGGGCTCGGGCTGCGCGGCAGCCATGTCCGCCAGCTTCTGTTGAATGTCAGAGAAATTGAAGCGCGTGGCGTCTTCGCGCACCAGGGCGATGCGCGGGCTTTGCACCCGCACCGAGTCGACCACCGGCGCGAACCAGAATAGCGAGGCCCACGACGCGCTGAGGTCGATCTGCCCGACATCGAGCAGCGGCGCCGCTCCGCCGGGTTGTTCCACCGACAGGTCGTGGGCCCGCACCGTAAGCGTAAAGGGATTGAAACTGATCTTGCCTACCTGCACGGGCCGGCCCAGCAGGCCCGCCACGTCATCGGTAAGCGCACCCCGCAGCACCTTGGGTACTTGCCAGGCCGCTACGCCGAAGAGGATCAGGATAATAGCCGCGGTGGCCAGTAGGATCTTTCCGAAACGCCGAGTCAATCTCAACCTGGGCATCCTGAAGGCCATGCATGCTCTCCTGGTACGGTAGAGTCGGATTATCGCGCCTGATGCACAGCTCGTCTATCATAGGGAGCGGGCGAGGCGATTGCTGCCTGCACATTATCCGCTCCGATTCAATACTTGATAGCCCTGTTCCCATGTCTTCGTCATCTCCCGCCCTGAGCCACCTGGACGAATCCGGCCAGATCCGCATGGTCGACGTCGGCGCCAAATCCGACACCGACCGCATCGCCATCGCCCGCGGCTCGGTACGCATGAATGCCCAGGCCTATGGCCTGCTGACCCAGCCCGGCCAAGGCAAGGGCGAAGTCCTGAATACGGCACGCGTCGCCGCCGTGCTGGCCGCCAAACGCTGCGCCGACCTGATCCCCCTGTGCCATAGCCTGCCGCTGGCCTACGCGGGCGTCGAGTTCACCCTGAACGACGACACCTGCACGGTCGACGTGCGCGCCACCTGCCGCACCCACTACAAGACCGGCGTCGAAATGGAAGCCATGATGGCGGCCAGCGTGGCCGCGCTGACCATCTACGACATGTGCAAGGCGGCCGACAAAGGCATCGTCATTGAACAAGTACGCCTTGAATACAAGGCAGGAGGCAAAAGCGGTGAGTGGCGCAACAATTGACCTGTTGTACTTCGCCCGCGTGGCCGAGCTGGTCGGCAAGCGTGGCGAAGCATGGCCCCTGGCCGAACCGGCCACCGGCGCCCAGTTGCTCGACGCGCTGCAGGCACGCTATCCGCAGCTCGAACCGGCCGCGCGCCTGAAACTGGCCATCAACCAGACCCATGCCAAACCGTCGGCGCCGATCCGGCCGGGCGACGAAGTGGCCATCTTCGAGCCGGTCACCGGAGGCTGAGCGCCATGATCATCGTCCAGGAAGCCGACTTCGACAGCGCGGCCCTGCTGGCACGCCTGCGCGTACAGGTGGGTGCCGAGGCCGGCGCCATCGTCACTTTCACAGGCTACGTACGCGACTTCGCACCCGGCCAAGCCACCGAAACCCTGTATCTCGAGCACTATCCGGGCATGTGCGAACGCGAGCTCGGCGAAATCGCCGATACCGCGCGACAGCGGTGGAACCTGGCCGGCACGGCCATCGCCCATCGGGTGGGCGCACTGTCGCGCAGCGCGCAGATCGTGTTCGTGGCCGCCGCCAGCGCGCATCGCGGCGATGCGTTCCGCGGCTGCGAATACATGATCGACGCCCTGAAAACCCGAGCCCCTTTCTGGAAGCGCGAAACCCTGTCCGGCGGCAGCAGTTTCTGGGTCGAGCAGCGCGATGCCGACCAGCAACGCACCGAATCCTGGGATGCCGGCAACACCCCCAAGGAATCCCCATGAAAGCGTTGGAAAAAAAGATATCGCTGGCCTGCGCCGTGCTGACCATCAGCGATACGCGCACCGCCGGCGACGATACGTCGGGCAACCTGCTGGCCGAAAGCCTGGCCCATGCCGGGCACCAGTGCGTGCGGCGCGACATCGTCAAAACCGATCTGTACCAGATCCGCCGGGTGCTCAGCGACTGGATCGCCGACCCGGAAATCCAGGTCATCCTGACATCGGGCGGCACCGGCTTCGGCCACAGCCACGGGGTGCCCGAAGCCGCGCTGCCGCTGTTTGACCGCGAAATCACCGGTTTTGAAGCTTTGTTCCGCCAGGTGTCGTTTGCCGAGATCGGCAGTTCGGCGATCCAGTCGCGCGCGCTGGCGGGCATGGCCAACCACACCCTGATTTTCTGCCTGCCCGGTTCCAACAATGCCTGCCAGACGGCCTGGACGCACATCTTGCGCGAACAGCTAGACAGCATGCACCAGCCCTGCAATTTCGCGACCCTGTTTCGCAGCACCGAGTCCCAATGAAAGACGAACTGCTAGATTTCGACCGCGCCCAGGCACTGCTGGCGCAAGCCGCCAAACCCCTGGACCGCCTGCAGCTGGTAACGCTGGCCGATGCCGTCGGCCGGGTACTGGCGGTGGACATGTCAGCCACGCTGGACTTGCCGCCGGCCGACAACAGCGCCATGGATGGCTATGCCATCCGCTATGCCGACTACCAGCCGGAAGTCGTCCTGCCCATCCAGCAACGCTGCTACGCGGGCGACATGCCGCAGCCGCAGTTGCCGCAGCAGGCCACGCGCCTGTTCACCGGCAGCCTGATTCCGCAGGGCGCCGACACGGTGGTCATCCAGGAAAACACGCGCGAGGCCGACGGACAGGTGCACATCCTGCAGGCGCCGGCGGCCGGGCAGTTCGTGCGCAAGCGCGGCATGGACACCAGCGCGGGACAGCCGCTGCTGGCACGCGGCACGCTGCTCGAGGCGGCACACATCGCGCTGCTGGCCTCGCAGGGCCTGACTCACGTGCAGGTGGTCGACCGGCTGCGCATCGGCATCCTGAGCACCGGCGACGAGCTGGTGCCGCCGGGCGCCGAACGCGCGGCGCAACAGATCTACAACTGCAACGGCCCCATGCTGGCAGCGCTGGTGCAGAAAGCCGGCGCACATGCCGTGCATGTGCTGCATGCCCGCGACAACGAACCCGATCTGCGCGTGGCGGTGCGCACCATCCTGGCCGATTGCGACCTGATGCTGAGCATCGGCGGGGTGTCGGTGGGCGAGAAAGACCTGATCAAGCCGGTGCTGGATTCGCTGGGCGGCAAGCTGGCCTTGTGGAAGGTGCGCATGAAGCCGGGCAAGCCGGTGGCATTGGCGCATATCGATGGCAAGCCAGTGGTGTGCCTGCCGGGCAATCCGGTATCGGTGTATGCGGTGTACGCCATGCTGGTATCGCCGCTGGTGCGGCGCATGCAAGGGCGGGCCGTGCTGTTCCCGCCCATCGGCGCCGCTCCGCTGCGCACCGAACGGCCGCGCCAGGACAGCCGCGAAGAATTCCTGCGCGTGCAATGGCACCAGGACGCCGGCAAGGCGCCCGAACTGGTGCCCTACCCCAACCAGGATTCATCGGTAATCAGTTCCATGCCCTGGGCCACCGGCTTGGCCCGGCTGCCCGCCGGCGTAGCCGTGCAAGACGGAGATGTCGTGCCCTATTACGACCTGGCGCATTGGCTGGCCTGACACCCGGCAGCAACGGCGGCGGGCTTTATCCCCCGATATAACTCATTTCGACTTTGCGATCGCCTTGGGCGGGCATGGGCACGCCCCGGCCGCGTTGTTCGGAATAATGGTCGTCGCGCTGCGCCCAGATGCCTGCCACGGTACGGGCGATGTGCTCGTCGTCGGCGGCGCCGCGCAACAGGTCGCGCAGATCGTAGCCTTGCGAGGCGAACAGGCACAGGAAGATCTTGCCTTCCGGCGACAGGCGCAAGCGTGTACAGCCGCCGCAGAACGCCTGGGTAACACTCGAGATCACGCCGATCTCGCCGCCGCCGTCGGCATAGGCCCAGCGTTCGGCCACCCGCCCCATGGTTTCGGTTTCCAGTGCCCGCAGCGGATGTGCCGCGCCGATCAGGCCCAGCACTTCGCGGCTGGGCACGACTTCCTGCAGGTTCCAGCCGTTGGTGGTGCCGACGTCCATGTATTCGATGAAGCGCAGCACGTGGCCGGTATGGCGGAAACGCTGCGCCATGGGCAGGATCTGGCTGTCGTTCAGGCCTCGCCGCACCACCATGTTGATCTTGACAGGCGCCAGGCCCGCATCGGCCGCGGCATCGATGCCGCGCAATACGTCGTCGGGCGTGAAGGTGCTGTCGCTCAGGCGCGCGAACATGCCGGCGTCGAGCGCGTCCAGGCTGACCGTGACGCGTGTCAGGCCCGCCTGCTTCAGCGCGGCCGCCTTGCGGTGCAGTAGCGTGCCATTGGTGGTAAGCGTCAGTTCCAGCGGATGGCCGGCCGGCGTGCGCAGTTCGGCCAGCATGCCGATCAGGGCTTCGATATTCTTGCGCAGCAGCGGTTCGCCGCCGGTCAGGCGGATTTTCTCGACGCCCAACTGTGCAAACAGGCTTGCCAGCCGGGTGATTTCTTCAAACGACAACAGCGCCGACTGCGGCATGAAGGCGTAGTTGCCGTCGAACACTTCGCGCGGCATGCAGTACGTGCAACGGAAGTTGCAGCGATCGGTGACCGAAATGCGCAGGTCGCGCATGGGCCGCGCGCGCGTATCCAGCGCGGGCTGCCCGGCGGGCGGCAAAGACGCCCGCGGCAGTTGTGCCGCGCGCGGCGCGGAACGGTCGGCCAGGAAAATGACTTTGCTCATCGGGACATCATATCGCGCAATAACGCCGTCGGGGCAAGGTCAGCCGAAGGCCTCTTGCAGGGTTTGCAGCTTGCCGGTGTCGGTGGCGTCATAGCCCACCAGCTGGCTGACATAGGAAAGGTATTCGCGTCCCCGCATGATGCTCAGCAAATCCTGCATGGCGGGCGTGTCCAGCGAAGTTCGGCGGATGGCGAAGAAATAGCGTTCGCGCACCAGCGGAATGAAATCCAGGCCGAAGCGCCAGGCCGCCGTCTCGACCCCCACGCCGGTATCGGCCATGCCGCTGGCAATGTGCGCGGCGATCGCCATGTGGGTGAATTCGTTGGTTTCGTAACCCTGCACATCGCTGATCGACACCCCCGCCTGCTCGAGCATCAGCCCCACCAGGTAGCGGGTGCTGGAGCCGATCTGCCGGTTGACGAAACGCACGTCGGGGCGCGCCAGGTCGGCCATGCCGACGATGTGCTTGGGATTGCCCGGCACCACGAACAGGCCGGTGTTGCGCACCGCCAGGTGGATCAGCAGATAGTCGTCGGGGGCCAGCCATTGCGCATAGCGCCCCATGATGGGCGCTTCGAAGGCGCCGCTGGGCACCTGGAAACCGGCCAGGTCGCACTCATGGCGCTCCAGTGAGGCCAGGGCCTCGATAGCGGTGCGATAGCGCAATTCCAGCCCGGGCGGGTGGTGGCTCATGTGCTGCATCAGGGCCTCGACCGCGAAGCCGTGGCTGGCGTGCAGCCGCAAGTGCGGGATGGTCTCGGGCAGCAGTTTTTCCAGCTCTTCCTGCAATTCGGATGCCAGGCTTTCCAGCGTGGGCATCAGGCGGGCCTCGATGCGGCGATTGGCCCACAACAAACGCTGCGCGAACGGCGACAACTCGGTGCCCTGGCGGCGGCGGGTGATCAGCAATTGCGTGCCGAACAGGTCTTCAAAGCGCCGAAGCACCCCCCAGGCATGCCGGTACGACAGGCCGCAGGCGCGGCAGGCACCGGCGATATTGCCGGTGGCGTCGATGGCCGACAGCAGCGACAGCATGTCGTGCAACGGCTGGCCGGGATGGCTGCCCTCGCCCTCGAGCAGCCATTGGGGCCGCAAGCCAATACGAAACTTATATGTCATTAATTTCCTATTGAGCGCGGCCAAATAGGCGTTTAGAGTACGCGCATCGGGCGAAGTCGGCAAATTAATATGTTTTAAATAGCATATTACTAAGCTTGCCGGCCCGCAATAAGAAAACCACGCGCGCCTCGCCATGTCCGGGGCCGCCACCAGGAGACTGCCATGCCGATTTCCCAGGCAAAGCAAAATCCGCCCGGCAGCGGAGGCGCCCGCGGGGGCGCGCTGGCCCTGTCGGCCGCACGCCAGTCGGATTCCACGTCGATTGCCGTGGCCGCCCGTGCCGCGGCGCGCCTGCAGGACCAGCCGGGCGCCTTGTTGCCCATTCTGCACGCCGTACAGGACGAACTGGGCTGTATTCCGGCCGACGCGGTGCCCGCCATCGCCGAGGCCCTGAACCTGTCGCGGGCCGAAGTTCATGGCGTGCTGACCTTCTACCCGCATTTCCGTACCGAGCCGGCCGGCCGGCATGTGCTGGAAGTGTGCCGCGCCGAATCCTGCCAGGCCATGGGCGGCGACCACCTGGCCGAGCACGCCCGCCAGTCGCTGGGCTGCGACTTCCACGGCACGACAGCCGATGGCGCCTTCAGCCTGGAACCGGTTTATTGCCTGGGCTTGTGCGCGCAGTCGCCCGCCGTGATGCTGGA
>DASPIV010000460.1:0-2063 GCA_035628955.1 Bordetella sp. | reverse complement strand
CGAAGGTCAGGGTGCCGGGGCGGCGCTTGGCCAGCTCGATCAGGTCGGCGATAGATTTCACCGGCAAAGAGGGATGCACTACTACCACGAACACGGTCGATGCCACGCGGCTGATGGGCGCGAATTGCGTGGCCGGATCGTACGGCAGCTTTTTATAGAGTTCGGGATTGATGGCACTGACGCCAGCGGTGGTCATCAACAGCGTATAGCCGTCGGGCGCCGAACCCGCGACGGCCGCCGCCCCGATGCTGCCGCCCGCGCCAGGGCGGTTCTCGACCACGACGGGCTGGCTCCAGTCCTGCGCCACCGCCTTGGCGACCTGGCGCGCCAGTACATCGGTGCCGCCGCCCGCCGGAAACGGCACGATCAGGCGCACGGGCCGGTCGGGGTAGGCCGAGGCGAACGCGCTGGGCAGGTAGAGCGCGCCGGTGGCAGCGGCGCCAGACAACAGAAAATGACGACGGTTCATGATGCGATGGCTTCCACGGATGGCTCCGCCGGCACGGCGGACAGGGTTTGATCGGGAATGTAGACGGTACCGGCGTACAGGCGGCGCGCCGTGCGCAGCAGACTGGCGGCGCGGATGGCGGGATGGCCGTCCGCGCCGGCCGGCCCGGTTTGCACGTCCACGTCGATCCGGCCTTGCGGGTGTTCGATGCGTATCGCGCCCTTGCCCGGACGGGTATGGCGGTGCGCGATGGTGCCCGGCAGCGAGGCCGCCGCGGCCAGGCACACCGCCCCGGTCACCGCATAGGCCGCGTGGCAGGTATACGGCATGAAGTAGCGGCCGGCCAGGTCGGCCGGGCCGGCCGCCGCCGCCACTAGCGTCAGCTTGGGCATTTCCGAGCGCGATACGTCGCCCAGTCCCATGGCCAGCCCGGCCTTGCAGCGCAGCGCTTCCACGCGCGCCAGCAAGGCGGCGTCGGCATTGATGACTTCGGCCGGCTCGTGGCCGGTCAGGCCCAGTGATTCCGCTGCGACGATGGCCATGGGCACCGCGGCGTCCACACAACTGACTTCCAGGCCGTCGATCCGGTCCACCAGCCTGCCCGTGGGTAGCAACTTGCCGGTCTTGGCGCCGGCCACATCCTCGAAACGCAGCCAGATGGGGGCGGCCTGGCCAGGTACGCCGTCGATGCGCGCCTCGCCCTGGTACACCGTCAGGCCTGCGTGCGTGGGCACGGTGGCCACGATGCGCTTGCCGGTATTGACGTTGAAGATGCGAACCTCGGTGCTGGTGCCGGTGGCCGCGACCAGGCCCTGGTCGACGGCATAGGGCCCCACCGCCGCCAGCATGTTGCCGCAGTTGACGTTGTAGTCCACCGTGTTCTTGTGCACGCACACTTGTGCAAAAAGATAGTCCACATCGCAGTCAGGCTGCAGGCTGGGCGAGATGATGGCGATCTTGTTGACCAGCGGGTCCGGCCCGCCGATGCCGTCGATGCGGCGCGGTTCCAGCGCGCCCAGCACGCGCAGCAAGACTCGGTCGCGGTCGGCGCCGGCGGGCGGCAGGTCGGCCGCCAGAAAGAAAGGGCCTTTCGATGTGCCGCCGCGCATGACGACGCAGGGCAGGCCGAATTGATCTGAATATCGATGCATGCGGGTTTGTCTCCAGTGCGGGCGCAGTCTGCGCCGCGCCGAGCCACGAACGCAAACAATCATTCGGAACGGCGGGGCTTCCGAAACGTCATGCCGCCCGCCCGGCGGCCGGCGCGATACTGCAGGCATGTCCATGCCTGCCCCTACCGTTGCCGCGCCACCCGCTTTCGAGCCCGATACCCCCCTGGCCCTGCTTGCCCGCGTGCATGCGCGCGAACCAGAAGTACGCGCCTGGGCCTGGCTGGATCCGTCCGGCTGGGCACGGCGTTGGCGCGATGCGATGCCGCACGGCCCCTTGCGGGCCGTACCGATCGGCATCAAAGACGTGATCGATGTGGCCGGCATGCCCACCGGCAATGGTCTTGATCAGGGCACAGGCAGGCTGGCCATGGCCGATGCCGATTGCGTGGCGCTGTTGCGGCGGGCTGGCGCGATACCCGTGGGCAAGACCGTAACGGCCGAGA
>DASPIV010000459.1:0-2333 GCA_035628955.1 Bordetella sp. | reverse complement strand
CTGGTTCGCCTGGCGCGCGTTGTCCGCGTTCTGCTTGACCGTCGAGGCCAGCTCTTCCATCGACGCCGCCGTCTCCTCCAGCGAGGCCGCCTGCTGTTCGGTGCGGCTGCTCAGGTCCGTGTTGCCCGCCGATATCTCGCGCGAACCCACGTTGATCTCGTCCACCCCGCGACGCACCTGCGACACCGTGCGCGCCAGGTTCTCCTGCATGCGCTTGAGCGCCCCGAACAACTGCCCTATCTCGTTGCTGTTGCGAACCTCCACACGCGCCGTCAGGTCACCCGCGGCAATCCTGTCGAAATGCTGCCCGGCATGGTTCAGCGGTCGCAGCAAGCCGCGCTGCACGAATATCCAGCACAGCGCGGACAGCAGTACCGATATGACCAGCAGCGCTATCGATACGGTCTTCGACAAGATGTAGTCGTTTCCGGCGTCGACCACCAACTGGTCGGTACGGGCGTCCACATACTTCAGATAGGCCGATACCGCCTCGTCGAACGCCACCCCGTCCGATTGGATACTGGCGTTCTGCTCGATGAAACCGCGGATATCCTGGCGCCCCAGCGCCTCGGCCTGGCGGTTCGACTGGCTGGCGTAGCGCTGGTAGGCCGACTGTACGGCCGACGCCTTTTCCTGCAGCTCGGGGCTCTTCTCGATTTTCGAGAACGCGGCCATCGATTTTCCCGCGCTCTCTTCGGCGCTGCGCGCCCGGCCCAGGGACTGTTCCGATTCGCGCAGACGGCCTTCCTGCAGGTCTATAACGGCCGCGCCCAGATCCAGGCGCAAACGTTGCAGCAGTGTGTAGGCCTCGTACACGGGTGTGACCTGGTTCGAATATACCGAGTTGACCCGGTCCAGCTTGTCGTTGCTGGAATACATGGCGAACCAGGCGGCGCCATTGGATACCAGCAGAGCCAGCAGGAATGTACCGAGCACAAGCAGGATGCCGGTGCGCACTTTCAGATTGGACAGCATGATCTAAGGTGATTGATGTATTAGAAGCACGGGAACTGCCCAGTCGCTTTCAGCGGCCGCGGCTGAACAGACTGGATCCCTGGATGATCGAGAACGACGAAGACGCCGCATCCAGCGCGACTTTGCGCAACAGGAGCTCGGACGTCACCGAATAGATATTCACTTCTTCCAGGTCGGAAAGCTGCTTGGTATAGGAAAGCGTACGCTGCGAACCCACGGCATCCAGCGCGTCGATCTCGTTCAGGCGCGCACCGACGGACGCCTGCACGGTAAGCACGTTGTCCAGAGTCAGCGACAGCTTCTTGTTGGCCGTGGCCAGCATGTTGTTGATGGCGCCGGCGGCGGCTGGGTCGTTCGTGGCCGAGCGGCCCAGCGTGTCGATCAGGTCGTCCATCGTCTGGAACATGTCCATGTTCGAATTCTTCGGAGTCTCGACCGTATAGCTGTCGCCATCGGCCGGCTGGCCCGAGAACTTGACGGTGACCCCGCCCATGTCGATGCTCTGGCCTTCGACATAGGCCACGGGCGCGGGCGGCGGAACCGAACCCGGCACCGTATCGGCGGTGTAATGCATTACGCCGTCGATCTCTGCAAAACTGATCGCGAAATCCTTGCCCACATTGTTGCCGGCCGCCGGCGCGCCGAACGACACCGTGCTGAACTGGCCAGTGCCGGTATTGGCCGCATCGGCCTGGATGATGTAGGTCATCGAGCCGCTCGAGGCCTTTCCGAAGATGTCGGCCACCACATCGCTACCCGCCATCTGGCGGGTCTGGTCGACCTGGATCATGCGCTGGCCGCTGTCGCCGCCATAGGTAACGGAACCATCTGCCTTGAGCGTGACCGGCTGGGTGTAGCCATCGTGGCCCGAGAACAGGAACTGGCCGTTGCCATCAGTGGAATTGGCCAGGCCCACCATTTGTGCACGCGCGCCCTCCAGTTCGGTGACCAGCGCCTGGCGGTCGGCGTCGCTCAGCGTGCCGCCGGCCTGCACCACGCGTCCCAGTACCGATTGCAGGGTCGTGACCATCGAGGCCAGCGCATTGCTTTCCATGCCCAAGGTTTGCTTGGCAGTATTGCGGTTGGCCGCATACGTGGCGTTCATGCTGGACGTCTGCGACAGGTTGACGGCCAGCGAGGCGGCCAGCGGGTCGTCGGCCGGCGAAAGTACGCGGCGGCCGCTGGCCAGTTGCTCTTGAAGGCGAGACAGGGTGGCTTCCTGCTTCAGGATGCCGTTCAGGCCATTCTGGTAAATCAGCGAGGTGCTCAGGCGCATGAATAAGGCTCCAAATCCGTGTCAATCGGCATCGATCAGCGCAGACCCAGCAAGGTGTCGAACACCGTGCTCGCCACGTCCA
>DASPIV010000458.1:0-9527 GCA_035628955.1 Bordetella sp. | reverse complement strand
CCGATCAGGATCTCGTCGGCGGGCAACACCGGCCTATGCACAGTAATGCGGGTGCCATTGACCAAGGTACCGCCCAGGGAGCCCAGGTCTTCGAGTTCCAGCATGCGGCCCTGCCCTTGCAATCGTGCGTGGTGCTTGGCTACTCGCCAGTTGGCAATGCGCAAGCCACATTGCGCGGCGCGGCCTATCAGCAGGGGCGCCTGGGCACGGATCGAGCGTTGCTGTCCGTCTTCGAACGTCATGGAAATGTCGAGCATGGTCATCTGGGCCTGTAGTTGTCGATTGCACCCGGGGCTGGCCGCCATTGCGACCCAGGCCCCATATAGGCGCTCCAGTCAGGATCGCCGGGCCCCGGAGCGGCGGTGCCCAGGGCCGGCGCATCGGGAAACGCCTGCTTGAGCACCTGGCGGCCGCGTTGCACACGTAAGGCGAGTTCAGCGTGGTCTTGCGACACAATGCGCGGCGTAACGAAAATCGCCAGTTCGGTTTCCTTGTGCTGGTCCCGGCGCGACGAAAACAGCGCCCCCAGCAAAGGAATATCCTGCAGCAGCGGCAGGCCGCTGCGCTCGTGCGAACGCTCGCGCGACAGGAAGCCGCCCAGCACCAGTGTCTGGCCCGAGCGCACGTTGAACTCGGTGGAGGCACGGCGTGTGCGCAAGGCCGGCCCGCCCTCCACACTGAGCGAGGTATCGACCGAGCTGGCCTCGACTTCGATGCGAGACCGTATGGCGCCATTGCGATCGATCCGGGGGGTAATGTTCAACGACACACCGTACGGCTTGAATTCTGTCGTGCTATTGCCCTGCGCATCGGTCGTGCTGTAGGGCACTTCCCCGCCAGCCAGGAACGAGGCTGTGGTGCCGCTGCGAGCCAGCAGTTGCGGCTGGGCCAGCATCACGGCTTCGCCGCGTTGGGCCATTGCGGCGATACGCGCCGAGATCAGGGCATTGACGCCGAAGTAGCCCCCTGCGCCCATCCCTTGCATGGCAAGCGGAGGCGGCTGGGCCATATCGGCAAGTTGCAGGCTGGACCCGGGCCGCCAGACTGCCCCTGCATGCATACCCCCTTGCGACACGGCGTCCCATTGCAAACCGAACTCGCGCAGGCGCGACGTGGGCAATTCCACGACCTGCACGTCGAGCAGCACCATGTTGTCCCAGCCCACCTGGCCAGTGAAATCGAGAATGCGCGGATAGCGTTGCGCCAAGGCCGATACGCGAGCCCTGTCGTCGTCGGCCAGGTCATCGCCTTCGATCACGATATTGCCGCCCACCAGGTTGCTGCGCACATTGGGAATGTGCCGTAGCAGCGCCTGCACTTCTTCCTGCATGAGAGCCCAGCCCGCGGGCCGCACCTGCACCTCGTAGGCGGCCCCCACGCCGGCGGGCGTCCAGACGTGGACCGACGATGCGCCTTCCTGCCGGGCAAACAGCACGACTTCGCGGCCATCGACCGAGACGGCACTGACCACCTGGCCGTTGCCCACCGCTACGCGGGTCACTCCGGCATGGCGCAAGACATGGGTCTGCCCTACCTCGAGTGTGATTGCCGCTCCGTCGGCGGCCGCAACGAGCCCCGCCGTAGCCAGCCACGCCAGGCCCAGCATCGCGGTAAAGATGCGCGATAGCGTCATGGCGCCTTGGCCTCTGGTGAACTGGCATCGCCATCGGCCTCGAGGGCACCTGGCGGCAGCTCGGCGTCGAGCCGATCGCCGTAGAGTATGGGCACGGCGGGACGCTGCGCGGCAATATCTGCGTCGAGGCCCATCAATGCGGCCAGGTCGCCCGACGCCGAGGACTGCGGTGCTGCGCCGTCGCCACGGTGGCGCAGCATGGCGGTCAGGGTGCCGCTGTGGCGGGCGGCCACCAGCTTGATGGCATCTTGCGCCGAGGCATCCAGCGTGATGGATGGCGGCGCGCCGGCACCGCCATTCATGGCCAGAACGCGCACCCCTTGCAGCAAGGGAGCGGTCAGGTGCTGGCCACGGTGCGCAAACGATACATAAAGGTCGATCAGGTCACCGGCCTGCAGCAACCCCGATACCGCGTTGATTTCTTCGGCGGGCAACGTGACCGCACGCCGGCCGGACGAGACCAAGTCCGACAACGGCGTGGCCGGGGCCTCGTGTGCCAGGTGCACGTCCAGCAGCATATCGCCCTGCTTCACGTCGGTGGTCAGGACAGTGCCAATGACATGCTCGACGGCGTTCGGGTCGAATGTGCCGCTGGATACCCACGGCAAGGGAATGTCGCGCACAGCCAGGTGATCGGCCTGCAAGCGCGTGCCGGCCGGCAGGTCAGTGGCCGCGACCAGTTTGTCTACCAGGGCGACTTCGGCTTGCTGCTCGATCTCGCGGACCCTGGCCTGGATGTGCTCGCGCGCCGCCCAGGCCGCCAGCAGGCCTGCGGCCAGCGCAAACGCATAGACGCCCAGCGGACGCAAGCGCGGCAGAAGTGAAGAAAGGAATGAGCTCATGGCGTAGCCTTGTCGTGCTGTTGCAACAGAATGCCGCTGCCGTCGTGGACATCGGTGATGGCGATATCCAGCCGCGCATCGCCGCGTGTCCAGCGGCTGAAGCCGCCCGGCCCGGTGTCGGGCCGCCAGCCGCCGCGACGCAGGCCATCGATTGCCATCCGCCAGCTCTCTGCAAGGGGTAGGGCCAGCGTCCATACTTGATGGGTCTGCAGCCCCATATGGCTGCGATCGCTGAAATCCAGCCGTAGCCGCGCGCTGGCGGGCAACCATGACGGCCGCGAGCGTGGCTGCGCCAAGGCGCCGGCGCTGGCGCGCAACACCGACACAGTGCCCTGCGTACGGCGCGGACCGGCGGGCTCGAGCGCGACGACCCAGGAATCGTCCATTGCCTGCCCTGACAGCAGGGCCAGACCCGGATAGACCCCCAAGTCGGATAACAAGGGGTACCGCAGGGTGAGCGCCCTCACCGCTTGCACGATAGGCATCGGTATCTCGATCAGGCGGATATCGGCTCGCATGCCATATAGCCGCATATCCTGGCCCAACGCCGTTTGCGTACTGCCCGGCGGCAAGGCCAGGGTGCCAAGTTGCGGTGCTGCGTCGGCATACGCGGCGCCACACGCCAAGGCGCATGCCAGTAAACAGGCAGGCACGCCGGTACGTGGCCGCATTGAATACCAGGCTTGCCCAGGCCTGCGAGTGCGCGGTGTATACATGATCAACGCCCCTTCGCACCGACGCCGGCGGGCGCGAGATCGGCCCATGGCCCCAGCCAGTCGATAGACCAACGCCCCCTGCCCCAGGGCGCATCCACGGGCCGCATACGGTGATGCAATGCTTGCGCAGCCGACTGGGACCGCTGCGCCGCATCGGCCCAACCCGTGTTCGACAGCCCGATGCGTTGCACCGTGGCGGCCTGTCCGTTTGCATGGCCGGCGTTCTCGGCCAGTACCGTATGGCGCTGCACCGACAGGAACGCGCCTGGTTCGTCGCGCCGCGCGAACGGCAAGCTGCGACGGGGATGTACACGAGCATGTGCCGCACGCAGCCGGGGATCGGCGCGCAACCAGTCGTTGACAAGAATGACCGTACGCGGGTCGCCCGCCTGGCGACTCGCGTCGACGTGGGGCGAGCGTGCGGTGGATATCGTGGCCTGGTTCCAGGGCGGAATATCCACCTGGCCGCGAGCTGCCGCAAAAGCGGCATGCCTGCTTAATTGTGCCGCCTGCAGGCCCTGCATTTGCAGCGCCCCGACAGTGGCCATGCCGTGCATGAACAGCGCCAACAGGGCCAGGGCCAGCACGGCCTCCAGTGTGGCTTGACCGCGCGATGCGCAGCGACGGAACCCGGTTTTCATGGCAGGCCTTGGAAAGATTCGTTCGGCGCGACCGTGCTCAGGCGCGCCTGCCAATAAGGGCGGAACAGGTTGGCGAATTCAAGTGAATGGGCCGGTGATGCTGGCGGCGCCGCGAAATAGGTCTCGGCGGCGCTGGCCACGGTGACGGCTTCATCTGCCCGCAGGCCAGTGTAGGCATAGCGGGCGAGCGGCGCCGTCAGCTGGCTGGCGGCATCGGTAGTGGACAAGGCGCTGGCCTTCTGCCTGACCTGGATGGCAAAGCGCAGCGGCTGGTCGGCCGCGCGAGTATCCAGACCGTAATAGGACGGCAAGCCACGGCTGGACCAGCGTGCGCCGCCGGCGACAGCATAGGAATTGGCCATGGGGTTGTCCCGGCCCATGAGCAGATTCCAGGATGTGTTTTCATGCACCCAGCGCCAGAAATCCTGGTCTGAGAAGTCTTGGGGTGGCTTGTCGATGTATTCTTTTTCGCCCAGGACCTGCCGCCCCGCTTGGCCCCACCCCATGGCGTACTCGCGGTAATAGCAGCCGATCCAGCGATTGGAGCGCAGCGCGTGATACGACAGCGTGTCCAGCGCGCCCCAGCGGCCATCGGCGCCCAGCCAGGTGCCGCCGCGGCGGCGCAGCTCGTGCCGGCGCGTGGGGCATTTGCGCTGCACGATCCAGCTACTGTGACGCGTAAGGGTGCGCGGGCGCAGGAAGTCGTAGCGGCCGGCCGCCAGCTCGACCATGCCGCGCAGGCTGGCAGGGGTGTTGCCCGACTGGCGTGCAAAGTAATGGGACGGATTGCCCGGTGATTCGGACAACCGCAACGGCCCACCCTGCAAGACGGATTGCTCGCCGTAGACGGGATAGTGTTCGGGATAGTTTGCATGCAGCACCCGCAGCATGGTCTGGCGCCGGAAATCAGGTAATTGCGCCACAGCCGACGCCGACGCTTGCTGCAGCACTTGATGGACGACTTGGTCATGCTGCTGGAATGCACTGGCCAGCTCGGGCACCGCGCCGCCGGCGGCAGGAGCCTTTGCATAAGCCGCCCCCAATGCCGAACCGAACAACATGGCAATCAAGCTGGCAGGGGGATTGCCGCGCGTGCGCTGTTGCGACTGCGCCTGGCCGAATTGCGCCCACGAAGCCAATGTGACCAGGTGCGCCATGGCCACTTGGTGGGCGACTTGGGTACGGTTGATATAAGCCTGCAGATTCAGCGTACGGGCCTGAGCCAGCGCACCACTGTAGGCGGCCGCATCGGCCGCCTGGGTCAGGCGAACGCGTGCGGCCGCAGTTTGGCCGACGTTGTACAACGCCACCAGGCCGATGCCGCAGATGGCGGCAAACGCCAGGACAATGGGCAGCGCCTGCCCACCCTGCACTGGCGCCGAACGCCCCAGGGGCATCGCCGCGGCTGTCACTTGGCGTTGCCGGTAAACGACTTGAGTGTGCGCGCCTTGGTTTGCGCGGCCGCCTTGCTGGCCGCCGACTGCGCAGCACGCGCTTCGGTGCTGCCGTCTTCGCCTGCAAGTTCGCGCGCCATGGCGGCGGTTTGCGAACGTACGACCTGGCCGAACAGTTGATAAACCGCGATTGCCGCCACGGCAATCAGCGCCACCACGATGATGTATTCGGTCAAATCATCGAAGAATCGACATATGGCATTGATTTATATCGAATCTCGGACAAGGAATGTCTAATTGATGATGATGGATGCAACTCTGTAAGCCTTTGATTTTTCTAGGCACTATCACGAGTTTTAGACAGCCTATAGTGGCCCCGTGAAATCGCAGTATGGCATCATGCGCAGGCGCCCCCCCCAGTCATCAGTGCGCCCAATCGGAGGAGCTATGGATCAGATCGAAGTGGAGGACCGAATCACCGACCCCCACGCACAACATGAACTTTATGCTCGCTTACGCCAAGCCTACTTAATCGAGTTCGATGCCATGGAAAGATGGGGCCTTGAGACAGTCAAGACCCTTTTTCTGCTGAACGGTGTAGGGTTAACCGGCTTATTCGGCCTAGCCGCCGCCAATCGGCCCGAGATCAACCTAAGCCATTTGCCGTTTGTGTGGTTCGCCGTGGGCATAGTCTTATCAGTGATGACTATGGTGTTTGCTCGATATGGCCACAACTCGGCGACGAACGGTTGGCACCGCCGTCTCGATGAATTCGCCGCGCTCCCGCGACAGAGTTGCCTGGAGTTAGATAATCGAAAATCAGTTTCATGGTTAATGGGACTGGGTCGTGCTTGTGGCTGGTTATCTGGCGGCTGCTGCCTTTGGGCAGGATGGATGCTCTACAAGGTGCTGTTTGCACTCTAGCGAGCAATCTATGCGCAGCCACTGCCAGGGCATCAAAAAGCGCGATCAGTTCGAGAAGCACTTCCGGGCTCGGGGTATGCCCCTGCCGCCCAAGTGGGACATGTGGCCACGCCAGAGCCCAAGTACGCGCTACCCTTTTAACTGCTGCTCGTACAGCGCCACAGCGCCCTGAAAAGAGGCCCGATACCCGACTAGACGGCCCACACCATCCCGAGTGTGCCAAAGCTCGTGGCGGTAAGCGCCGTCAACCCACACCCGGCAGATCGTCCAGCCGGGTGCGCCGGCCCAGTAGTATTCGTCCGCCTGCCGCCAATCTGTCTCAGCCCGGTCCATTTGCGCCACCTGGAAATGTAACTTCACTCCGAATCTGGCACCGATTTTAGAGCGGATATACTGTATAAACAACCAGTAGTTTCGCTATGCCCGACTGTATCGTTCGCCGCACCCACCGCCATGGGCGTCAACTCCGTGAAGGGGATTGGATACCCGTACCCGGTCCGGTCACCATGTATTCCATCTACCGGGAAAATATGCGCCGGTACGTTCAGTGCTTCAAGGTCATGCGCATGAACGTCGGCGCCACGCTACCGTCACCCATTCCCGACCTAATGGACGTGGAGCTGCTGACCTTCTCGACCGATCGGGCCATGATGGTGCGTGGTTTCGAGGAAATTGATGGCGCGCGTTACTACCAAGGTTGGTACATCACCTGGGATCGGTAACTACGAATAGACGGCGCTGCTTGCGCTGGGCACACTGCCTCCCTTCACAAGGAGCACGTATGACGGACATAGATCTCGTCGATGATACACAGCCGACAGACAACGAACTGATTGAGGGCACCGACCTGGAAGTATGGGAGCAGCGCGCACCCGACTATGGCCTCCTGCTACACGAGCGCCAGGCGATGCTGGCCACGGCTGGCATGCTGTCGGGTGCCGTAGCGGCGTGCATCGACGTGCTGGAGCGGCCCACCGAGGCGGCCGTGCTGGCCGTCTTTGCGGAGGCGTGCAGGCGATCCGAGGCGCCCGGGGAAGTAGGGATCAGGGGCTAGCGGGACCAGCCGATGCGGGCAGCATCGGGCTGGATGCTGAATTCCTTATAAACACCTTACGGATCGCAGTGCGCGCCGGGCGCTCGAGCAGGTAGTATGTGGCGCAGGCCATGAACAGGGTCCCGCCGACTTGCACGACAAGACGCAGCGGCTGCGACGTTGATATCGCCGGGAACAACTTCATCGTTATGTGCCACACCAACATGTGACACAGATAGATCGAGTAGGACAGATGTCCAAGCCAAACTACTGGCCTACAGGACAAAACTCGCGCGGTCCAAGAGGCGCCATTCATCAGGCCTACCACCAGCAGGGGCCATACGAACACCAGCATTACCTCTGGCACCGCACCCAAATACTTACCGACGAGCACGAGGCAGACAGCGATTGTCAGTGAGTCGGCGTTAGTTGCTGCGAACCGCGGCAAGGACTCTTCATTCCGCCAGGCGATATAGATCAACCAGCCGGCGCTGAACGAGCAGACAGCGCGCACTATTGCCGTCCAATACACAAGTGCATCATCACTGTGGGTGCCCGGATCAAGTATTCGCCAATTAAAGTGCCGCGCGAACATGTAATAGGCAGCCGCCGAGAGCAAAAGCAGCAACGACGTCCGTGCCCATTCCGGCCACTTTGCTGCTCGCTTTGAACCCCAAAATAGAACTGGGAAAACCGCGATGTAGCAGAACGCCTCGACAGAAAGCGACCATGATGGCAAGTTCCAATGCACGCCATTCCCAATTATCGGCAGCGCGTTCAGCATGAATAGCTGCCTGATGAAGTCAAGCATCGCCGAACCCGGATATGCATTGAAATCGCCAGTGCCCCACCGAATAAACGTGGCCGCCGCAAGCAAAAGAGTGAACAGATAGAGCGGATAAATTCTCGCGAAGCGAGCCACCCCATATGCGCGCAGCTCAAGCCGATGCCTTTCTAACGGCTTGTACACCAGGCAGAGGGTGAAGGCACTCAGGCAGAAGAACAAGTCCACTGCCAAATTGTGAAAAGCCAAAAACTTAAAAGGCGCCCAATGCATAAAATCAAGGTGTGCGACTGCCACGATGCATGCCGCGACCCCGCGCAGCCCTGTCAATGCCTTGACCTCGCTTCGCATCCCTTCCTCCCGTTCTAATTGACAAAGTGTAACGTGTTTGTCACATTGATTTGGGAGAAACCGTCTTTTCCTAACTGGTCGTAGAGCCGTTCGCACGTCAATCCGGCAATTCTGGCGTGGTCGGCGTATTCAGCAAGCTGTCCAGCAGCGTCGATAGCCCTGCCGAGCACGTGGGCGAGCATATCGAAGGCGGTTCCGGTTGCCGGGCCTCCATCGGCAAGGGTGGGATTTCGGGCGATGGCGTCGGCAACCATTCTTTCTGCGCGCTGGCGCAACCGGTCAGCAGCAGCGCGCTGGCCAGCAACATCAGCACGCGCAGCCGCCTCGGCTTCCTGGGCTCGTTCACGTTCAGACTCCACCGCGGCGTAGCGCCGCGAGTTCTCAGTTATCAATTTATCGAAGCCGGCCAGCGTGGCCCGGTCGCGTGCCTGGTCGATCAAGGCGTGATCCCGCTGAATCGCCGCGATCTCGCCGTCTTTCAGCTTGCCTTGCACGAACCAGGCAGGAATCGATAGCGTGGCCCCCAGCAGAAACAGAGCCGCGCGCCCTTGCCAGCCTGCCAGCGCCTTTGCCAGAGACATCATTTCCGGCCACCGTGCTCAAACGAGTAATGGTTTCCATCCGGGGCCGAGAATCTTCCACCCCAGGCTCCGCCGATGGATTCCCAAAACTCGCCCAGCGGCAAGTGGTCTTCCGTCCGCGTCAGGAACTCGCCGTCCTTGAACAGGTTGAAATCGACGGCCAGGCGTTCTTTGTGAACGCTGTTGGCGGCGCCGTATGACCCCTTTATGCCCACGGCTCCGTGCACGCGCGGGTCGCGATAGGCGTCCCCGAAGGTCAGCTCGTAACCGTGCGCGTAGGCCCAGGTGATAAGCCGGCCCACCATCTGTGCAAACTGGCGTTGCTTCTGTCCAAGTGTCAAGACCGCCTCCGGGTCCAAGTCTGCAAAACCGTGCCAGCGGCATACAGGCCGAGCGCCGTAACCACCAACGGTTCATGCGGGTATGCCCAGCCGTAGGCAAGGACCAGACGGAACCGCCAGACGGCCCACACCGCCAGCAGGAACAGCGCGACACGTTGCACCACGTTCGCGTTGAAAGTCATATTGAAAGCGCCCAGGACACATGCGGCCAGCACAAACAAATAGACGATGCAGATATAGACAAGTATCCAATCCATGCTCACTCCCCATTTCGACGTGAGATGCCG
>DASPIV010000457.1:0-9953 GCA_035628955.1 Bordetella sp. | reverse complement strand
GCTGGAAGACCCCCGCGACCTGATCGCCGACCTGGCGCAGGCTTTGGACGCGGCTGTTTGATGGGTGTGTCGGCAACGCCCAGGTGTCGGGCTTGCGCAGGGTGCCTGACACCCCTGCGTGCAAACGTTCCGCCACTTCGGTGTCTGACACCCTGGCGCGAGTCAGGACGAGCTGCCCTGCCGCGCCTTGGGCCTTATTGCTGGCGGGCCATGGGAATCAGTTTGTCGACCTGCTGCAGGGCGCCTTCGTAGCTGTTGCCCGCCATGGCCGGCGAAGTCAGGAACTTGCCGCCCACGCCGAACGCCGGCGTGCCGTCGATGTTATAGGCCTGAGCCAGTTGGTCGGCACGCTGCACTTGGGTCTGCACGCTGAACGAATCGAAGATCGAATCGAACTTGGCGCGGTCGACGCCCTGCTCGGCCGCCCAGTCGCCCATGGCTTTCTTGTCGAACAGGCGCTTGCGCTCTACATGCATGGCGGTGAACACCTTGGCGTGCAGATCGGGGCGGTTCAGCGTTTGCAGCGTGTAGTACAGCTGCTGCAGCGGCTTCATGCTGGCATTGAAGGCCACCGGCACTTGCTTGAGCACCACGTCGGACGGTGCCGTCTTGGCCCAGGTTTCAACCAGGGGTTCCATGGTGGCGCAATGCGGGCAGGTATAGGCGAAGAACTCCAGCACTTCGATCTTGCCCGGGGTGTCGGACGGCAGCGGCGGGTTGATGGTGGTATACGGCTGCGCGCCCTGCGCCTGGCTGGCCGGCGCGAACAGGGTGGATACGGCCAGCGCCGCGGCGGCGACAAGGCGGGGAAGCATGGAGAACTGCATCGGGCGTGTTCCTGAGTGAAAAATTACGGTTACAGACCAACGGCGTCGCACATAAGTTCAATTGCCGGCGCGGCACGCTATTGCCGCACCACCGCCGATTCAATTTTGTTTTCGCCCAGGCGGCCGCGGGCACGGTTCATGTCGTCCAGCCGCGCGAACGGACCGACCCGCACGCGGTTGATCTGCATGCCATTGACCTCGGCGCGCTGCACGGCCACGGGCAGCCCCAGCAGCAGGATGCGCGCCTTCAGCGCTTCGGCGTCTTCCAGCACCCGATAGGCGCCCGCCTGCAAAAAGTACTTGCCGGCAGCCGGTGCGGGCGCGCGGGCGGGCGGAGCCGCCGACGCAGCCGGTGCCTGGGGCTGCGTACCGCCCGGCGGCAAGGTGGCGATCAGGGCGCCCAGTTCGTCTGACGTGCCCTTGGACGGCGGCGGCGCCGAAGGCTGCAGCCCTGGCAGGGGCGCGGGTGCCGTGGCGGTGGGGCCGCTGGGTGGCGTACCGGCCGCTCCGTCGCGCCCGTACAACCCCTGGTTGGGGTCCGGGGCCTGGCGCGGGTCGGGCAGTTGGGTGCGGTCGGGTTCGCGAGTGGCCCGGTCGACGAACGGCATGGGCGCCTTGGTGACATAGAACGCCACGACGGCCGCGATGACCAGGCCGATCAGCAGGCCGGCCAGGGCACCGTACATGGTGCTGCCGCGTTGTTTGGGTTGGCGGGACGTTTTTCGTTTGGTGGCCATGGATACAGCTTACATCCGTTGCGGGGCCGACACGCCCAGCAGCGCCAGGCCGTTGGCCAGCACCTGCCGCGTCGTGGCGGCCAGGCGCAGGCGGGCCAGTTTCAGGGATTCGTCATCGACCAGTACCCGCTCGGCGTTGTACCAGGCGTGGAAATCGGATGCGCAATCGCGCAGCCAGAATGCAATATGGTGAGGCGCCAATTCTTGCGCGGCCTGGGCCACCACCTGCGGAAAACCGGCCAGCCGCTGCATCAGCGCGAATTCGGACGGCGCTGTCAGCAGGGCGGCATCGGCCTGCCCGATGCTGGCGTCGCTGGCGCCCGCGTTGGCGACCATCGAGCAGATGCGGGCGTGGGCATACTGGATGTAGTACACCGGGTTCTCGTCGCTTTTCGACAGCGCCAGGTCGATGTCGAACACGAATTCCGTGTCGGCGCGGCGCTGGATCAGGAAGTAGCGCACCGCATCGCGGCCCACCCAGTCGATCAGGTCGCGCAAGGTGACATAGCTGCCGGCGCGCTTGGAGATCTTGACCTCTTCGCCGCCGCGCATCACCTTCACCATCTTGTGCAGCACGTAGGCGGGGTAGTCCTTGGGGATGCCCTCTTCCAGTGCCTGCAAGCCGGCGCGCACCCGCGCCACGGTGCCGTGGTGGTCGCTGCCCTGGATATTGACGGCGCGATGAAAGCCCCTTTCCCATTTGGCCTTGTGATAGGCCACGTCGGGCACGAAGTAGGTATAGCCGCCTTCGCTCTTGCGCATGACGCGGTCTTTGTCGTCGCCCGTGCCCAGTTCGGTGGTGCGCAGCCACAGCGCGCCCTCTTCTTCGTACGTATGGCCCTTGGCGACCAGGGCCTGCACGGTTTGTTCGACCCGGCCCGACGTATAGAGCGAGCTTTCCAGGTAGTAGTTGTCGAAAGCCAGGCCGAAGGCCTGCAGGTCCAGGTCTTGTTCGCGGCGCAGGTAGGCCACGGCGTACACCCGGATGTCGTCCAGATTGTCGACGTTGCCGGTGGCCGTGACGGTCGTGCCGTCGGTAGCCGTCAGGGTCTTGCCGGCCACAAAATCCTGGGCGATGTCGGCGATGTAGTCGCCTTTGTAACCGTCGGCCGGGTAATCGGGCATATCGGGGGCGATGCCGCGGGCGCGCGCCTGCACGCTGATGGCCAGGTTATGGATCTGGTTGCCGGCGTCGTTGTAATAGAACTCGCGGGTCACGTCGCAGCCGGTGGCCTGGTACAGGCGGCAAATGGCGTCGCCCAGCGCCGCCTGGCGGGCATGGCCCACATGCAGGGGGCCGGTGGGGTTGGCCGATACGAATTCGACCAGCACCTTTTCGCCCGTGGCGGGTGTGCGTCCGTAGGCTTGGCCCTGGTCGGCCACGGCCTGCACCACGGCCTGGCGGGCGGCGGCGGTGATACGGAAATTGATGAAGCCCGGGCCGGCGATCTCGGCGCTTTCGACCAGCGCGCGGGCCGCGGAGTCGGCCATCAGGGTGTCGACGATGGCCTGGGCCAGTTCGCGCGGATTGCGGCGCGCCGGCTTGGCCAACTGCATGGCGATGTTGGTGGCCACGTCACCGTGGGCGGCGACCTTGGGGCGCTCGAGCAGCACCTGGGCCTGGGCATCGGGCAGCGCACGCGCCACGGCGGCCTGGATCAGTGAGATGAGTTGTTGTTGTTGCTCGGGGAGCATGGAGAATTCAGAAGAAAGTTTTGGGTATCAGCGGCAGCAAGCCGGCCAGGCCATGCCCGTCATCCACTTCAAGAGCACGATGCCGGTTTTCATGGGGCCAGGCCTTCCATGAGGGTTTCTTTGGTGGCCAGGGCGGCGGTGGCACGCCGTTTGACGAAATGGTGCGTGTCGAAAACCATGGCATTCACGGGAATATCCTAGATCATAGCGTGGATTGGCGTCTTTTCCGGTATCGGCGCCGCGCCTTGCCCTGCGCCGGCGGGCCGCCCTTTCGACGGCCCCTATGCTCGTATCCTGCCATTGGCGCCGGCCGGCGCATTGCGGTAGTGTATGGAAGTGTCCACCATGGGAGTCCGCAATATGCTCATCAAGTTTCATTCCAAGGCGGTTGCCGAAGTCCTGATGCTGTCGCAGAATGCCGCCCCGCTGCTGCGCGCGGCCGGCAAGTCGTTTGGCGACAACGTTCCCGAACGCGGCGTGTTCACCCGCGACCAGCTGCAGGCGGCTATTGACGGCATTGAAGCCGCCATCGCGGCCGACGAACGCGCCCACGCCGGCCAGCAAGACGATGCCGACGACCACGACAAGCCACCGGTGCACCCCATTGCCCAGACCGTCGAGCTGCACCAGCGGGCGTTTCCGCTGCTGGACATGATGCGCCGTTCGCTGGCCGAAGGCGCCGACGTTACCTGGGAGGCCACCAAGGGCTGGTAGGCTGACGGCACTGTCGCAGATTTGACAGTCTGCGGCCCCCAGGCGGGGCATACTGGTGCCAACTGTTCTTACACATTACCCGGAGCTCAGCCATGCGCAGCGACGTGACCGTCATATTCGATGCCCGCCGGACGGTCGATCTGTCCGTAGACGTGGCGCCTTCCCCGCAGGCTGCCAGCGACGCTCGCGACTGGTTCGAGGCGGCCTGGGACACCCTGGGCTGCGAGCCTCTGCGGCCCAGCGGCAAGGTGCTGCTGCTGGACAAGGTCATGGGCGTGGCCGACGCGCTGGGCTACGACGTACTGAGCACCGACGCCAAGGAAAGCCGCGAGTTCGCCCAGCACGCCGCCCTGGCCCTGGACAAACCGCGCATCATCGTCGATCTGCCGGGGCTGTCGGTCGGCTATTGAAGGGGCGCATGCGCCGCTATTGCGGCGGGATGCCGGCCGTCTTGATCAGGTCGCGCAGGCGCGCAATATCGCTGGCGATCAGTTCGCCGAAAGCTTCGGGCGTACTCCACGCCGGTTGTGCCGCCTGTGCCTGCAGCGCCGCGATGACAGCCGGGTCTGCCAACGCGTTGCGTACCGCGCGATTCAATGTGGCGATGGCCGCCGCCGGCGTACCGGCCGGTGCCACCAGGCCCAGCCAGGCCGAAAAATGATAGCCCGGCAAGGTGTCGGCTACCGTCGGCACATCGGGCAGCAAGGGGCTGCGGGCCTCGCCTGTCACCGCCAGCGCGCGCAGGCGTCCCGACTGAATGTGCGGCAGTGCCACGGCCAGGCTTTCGAAAGACAAGTCGATCTGCCCTCCTACCAGGTCTTTCATGGATGGCGCGCTGCCTTTGTAGGCAATATGCGTGGTCTTGATGCCGGCCATGCTATCGAACAGTTCGCCCGATAAATGCATCGATGTGCCCACGCCCGCCGAGCCGCGATTGAGCTTGCCGGGGTGGGCCTTGGCATAGCTGATCAGCTCTTTCAGGGTGCGTGCGGGAACTTGCTGCGGGTTGACGACCACCACCAGGGGATAGGTCACCAGCGTCGAGATCGGAGTGAAGTCCTTGATCGCATCGTAGTTCAGCTGCTTGTACAGCGATGGGTTGGCGCCATGCGTGCTGATGGTGCCCATCAGCAGGGTATAGCCATCGGGCTGGGCCCGGGCGGCGGCCGCCGCACCCAGGCTGCCGCCGCCGCCCGCGATGTTCTGCGCGACCACGGGCACGCCCAGTTCGCTTGCCATGCGTTCGCCGACGATACGCGCGGTCTGGTCAGTGGGGCCGCCGGCGGCCGCGCCGACGATGATGTGTATGGGCTTGGCGGGATAGGCGGCCTGTGCGGACAGCGGGGCCACGGCCAATGCCGCGGCGCAAAACAGTGCTTGGCGGATGTTCATGATGGTGTCCTTGTGTGCCGTTCAGTTCGGCTGGATATGGGCCGCTTCGATGACTTGCCGGGCGCGCGCCGTCTCGGTCTTGATGAAGTCGGCGAACTGCCCGGATGCGCCTGGCCGCGTGATCACGCCCAGGGCATCCAGGCGTTCTTTCATGGCGGAATCGTCCAGTGCGGCGCGCACCTCGCGATTCAAGCGCGCCACGATGGCGGGTGGGGTACTGGCGGGTGCCACCAGGCCCCACCAGACGGCTTCTTCATAGCCTGGCAGGCCAGCTTCGGCGGCCGTGGGTACGTCGGGCAAGAGGGCCAGCCTTTCCTTGGCGGCCACCGCCAGTGCGCGCAGGCGGCCGGCACGGATGTGCTGCATGGCTTCGGCGGGATTGACGGGCATGTATGAGATGCGCCCGCCCAGCAGGTCTGTCATGGCGGGTGCGGCGCCGCGGTACGGCACATGCAGTACATCGATGCCGGCGGCGATTTTCAGCGATTCGCCGGCCAGGTGCGACGAGCTGCCATTGCCTGAACTGGCATAGCTGAGCGTGCCGGGCGATTTGCGCGCCGTGTCCAGCAAGTCTTGCAGCGTGCGCAGCGAAGAGTCCGCGGGCACCACGATCATGAGCGGCGCGTAGCCCACTTGCGCCACCGCGGCGAAGTCGCGCATGCCGTTGAAGCGCAGATCGGGATACAGCGTATTGTTGGTGGCCAGCGAGTTGGCCGCCATCAATAGCGTGTAGCCGTCGGCCGCCGCGTGTGCCGCGGCTTCCATGCCGATGTTGGATCCGGCACCGGGCTTGTTTTCCACCAGCACGGGCTGCCCCAGGCGAGGAGCCAGCTGCTGCCCCGTCAGGCGGGCCAGCGCATCGACGGCGCCGCCGGCCGTATAGGGCACGATAATGCGCACGGGTTGCGAGGGCCAGTCGGCGGCTTGCGCGGCGGCGCCGCAGGCCGCCAGCGCAATGCCCAGCGCTGCCAGCAGCTTGCCGGCCGCCGGATGGCCACAGGCCATTGAAAGTATCTGCTTGAACATGGTTGTCTCCGGTGTGGCGCTTGTGCGCCTTGTCATGAGTGCCGGTCAGGCGTGAGCCAGCGATGCATAGCGCTGCACGCATATCCGGGTAACGTCGGTGGGGTCGCGCGCCCACCAGTCGGTCGAGAAGATCTCGATTTCGTAGGGGCCCCGATAGCCGTTGGCTTCCAGGCGATGCACCATGCCGGCCACATCGGCCGCGCCATCGCCGATCATGGCGCGGTCGGTAACGGGATGGCGGGTCGGCACGCGCCAGTCGCACAGCTGCACCGTGGATACGGATGGCAGGTAAGACGGCGCCAGATAGCGGTCGAGCTCGGGGTCCCACCAGCAATGGAATACGTCGAGCACCACGCTGGCGGCGGGGCCCAGGGCGTCGCGCAGCCGATGGGCCTGCCCCAGTGTGTTGACGCAGCCCCGTTCGGCGGCGTGCATGGGATGAAAGGGTTCGATGCCCAGGCTTACCCCGGCCTGGGCCGCGTGCGCGCAGGCATCTTGCAGTACGTCATGCAGCCGACCGCGCGCTGCGCACAGGCTGGGATGCGTGCCCATGCCGCCGCCCACGAAGACGACGGTGGCCGCGCCGATCTCGGCCGCCTCGTCGATGGCCCGCCGGCAGTCGTCCAGCGCCGCATGCGGCCCCTGGGCATCGAGCATGGCCAGGTCGCCCGCCTTGCACAGGGTGGGCACCTGCAGGCCGCTGTCGTGCAGCAGGCGACGCGCTTGGCGCAACCCGCATTCGGCCAGTTTGTCGCGCCATATGCCGATACCGCCCACACCTTGCCTGGCGTAGCCCTGTACGGCTTCGGCCAGCGACCAGCGCGGCGTGGTGATCTGGTTGATGGCCAGGCGCTGCAGTTCCATGATGGCTGTTCCGCGCAGGCCTAGGCCAGTACGTCGCAAATGGTGATCTTGCGGCTGACGATCCAGTCCTGGTAAGTTTCGCGCACGAACTTCAGGCCGGAATTCTCCATGTGGTCGTCCAGGGCTTCGCGGCTGGTGTAGCCCTCTACCAGGAAGACCTTGTGCGGCTCGCCGTCGGGTAGCAGCACGTCGAATTGCAGGCACTCGCTTTCGCGGCGGGCCGTACGGCTGGCATGGCCGTGCATGATGGTCAGGAACTTGTCGCGATGTTCCGGCTTGATTTCGAACTCGACCACCAGCATTACTTTCTTTGTCATTGCCGTCTCCTTCAGTTGGAAAAACAAAAGCTCATCCCCGCAGTGCATCGATCTGGCGCACCTGCGCCACGCGGTCGATGTATTCCTGCGAGGGGGCTTGGTAAAGCAGCTTGCGGCTGATGTGCAGACCCGTCAGCTGCCGCATGGCCACCGCCAGTTCGGAAGCCTTTACCAGCAGCCGGTAGCAATCCAGCAGGGGCACGCCATCGACGTCGAAGATGCCGCGTTGGGCCAGCAAGGTGGCAGAAGGGCCGGCAGGGATGACGACCTCGGCGCCCTGCGCAATGCAGCGGCGGCTGGCCGCAAGAATCTGCGCCACGCAATCGTCGCCCAGCGCCGGATCCGTGAATACGGCGTCGAAGCCGCGAATGTTGTCGAATCCGATGGCCTCGACGCTGCTCAGGCGGTCTCGCAAACCGTAGCCGACAGGAATCTCGCGATAGCGCGGCACCATCTTCATGTTGGGCACCACCAACCCGAAGCGCTCGCCCATGGTGCAGGCCTGGAAACAGCACACTTCCATGAACGACACCACGGGGATGTCCATGATTTCGCGCAGTTCGACCAACGCCGGGTCGAGCGAGTTGGCCAGCACGAAAGCGTCATAGCCGCCTTCTTGGCGGATGCGCAGCGCGTTATCGATGATCTCGCGCACGTCGTAGTTCCAGAACAAGCGGTACTGGTCGCCCAGTGCGCCTTGGCGTGTGCCGCGCACTTCCACGCGGGTGTCCGGCAATGCGGCGCTGTCGCACAGGGTCTGTGTGGCGGCAATGAAATTCTTCATGCCGGTTTCCGAAGACACGAGCTGGTACCAGAGTTTCATGATCGATGATTCCTGTCGGTGATGGGGACATGCAAAGACGTTTCCCGGCCGTGCTACGGGCCATGCAATACGCAAGTTTTTTCATCCAGCCGCAAGCGTGTGCCATGCTGGCGGCTGCAAGCTTCGATCTTCTCGAGCAGTCGGATGCCATCCGCGTTGCAGGCCAGGTGCGGCACGCCCGTCGGCGTGTCGTGGCCGGGCTGCCACAGCGTTATCGGATGGATCGTGAATGAAGGCGGCCCGTGCCTGTGCAGCGATAGCCGCAGCAGCATCGCTTCCCAGTAGTCGAGCCGCTGAAAGAAGCCGGCGCCCTCGCGGCGCGCTTGATACGCTTGCGCCAGCGTGGCGTCGCGCATCGCGTACGCTTCCAGAAAATCAGCCGGCTGGCGTGGGTATTGGTAGGGCTGGAACACAAAGGCGCCGATGCCATAGAAGATGGGCTTGCCGTGCCACACTTCTACGGCGCGCACGCCATGTTCGCCATGGCCGATGACCGCATCGGCGCCGGCTTCGATGAGGCGCCGGCAGGCCAGCTTGGCAAAGTCGGCAGGATGCTGCGGGTCGCTGTCGAATTCATGGGTATGCAGGCACGCCACTACAAAGTCGGCCTGCATCCTGGCCTGCCGCACACTCTCTTGCAGGTCGTGCAGATCGTCCGGCGCCGGCCAGGATTCAGTTGCGCTGCTATCCGACCTGATGAATTCAGTGCCGAAGAACGATAGCCGGTCCGCGTCGGTGGCGCGGTGTTCGCGGTCATAGTTGCGCGCCAGCGGGCGTTCGCGATACTTGCCCTGGGCCTGGGCGGGCAACTGTGCCGCGATGCGCTGCAGGGCCGCGAATGCCTCGGCATCGACCCGATGTGCGGTGCCAAAGCGCAACGGAGCCACGCCGGCCCGGCCTGGCACCCCCACGCCGGGCCGGCCGGCGCGGGCGTGAGGCAAATAGGATGACGTTGCGGCGACCACCGCCAAACGTCCCGCCGGCGTATCGACGTAGGCCGGCTGGCGTGCCGAGGCCAAGTCGGGGCCGGTGCCGGCCTGGGCGATGCCGAGCCGGCGCAAAGTATTCCAGGTGCTGGACAAGCCTGCATCGCCGTAGTCGCCTGCATGGTTGTTGGCTGTGGACACGGCGTCCAGCCCCAGCCATTGCAGTTCGGCGCCCAGGCTGGCCGAGGCGCCCGCCCATGCGCCGGGCGCTTGCGCGGCGCCCGCCAGATCGTCGTCCAGCAGCAGGCATTCCAGGTTGGCCAGCCGCGCATCGGCGCTGCGCAGCGCCTGTACGGCGTCCAGGAAGGCGGGGTGGCGTTCGCCGCGCAGAGGGCTGCCCAGATACAGGTCACCTACCGCCGCCAGCGTCAGCGCGCGAGGCGAAACTTGCGTCTTGCCATTGCTCATGGTTGTTCCTGCCCGCCATGCGAGAAGAAGCGGTGGCCGTCTTCGAATACATTGGGCTGGTTGAAGATCGACAGGAACACCGCCCCCTGCGGCGCATGCGCAATGTGGCGGTTGCCGGCCGGCCGCCAGACGAAGTCGCCCGCGCTGGCGCTGCCTTCGTCATC
>DASPIV010000456.1:0-7869 GCA_035628955.1 Bordetella sp. | reverse complement strand
GGCACCGGCTGCCGCGCCCGCGCGCGGCACGGGCCGAGGCTCGCGCAAGACGGCCACCCGCAAGACCGCCGCATCCAAGACTGCATCCAAGACGGCCGCATCCCAGGCCGACGCTTCGGTGGAACGCACTGCCGAAATGCTGGCGGAATCCATCTTGCCGGCTGCCCCGGCGGCCGACGAGGCCACGCCGCCCGCCCGCAAGACCTCGTCGCGGGGCAGGCGGCCACGCAAGGCCACCGAAGCGTAAGCCGCCCTGGCGGGCCGGATGGGCGTCTACATCGCAGTAGACTTGATGCTTTTCCCAGCCCCGCCGGGGCTGCTTCTTTTATGTTGACGCTGCGTCCCGCCCTGGAATCCGACCTGCCTTACCTGCTGGCGCTGCGGCGCCAGACCATGGACGAACACTTGGCCAGCAGTGGCTTGCCGGCCGACGATGCCACGCACCTGGCGCGGATCCGCTATCACTGGGAAGATGCGCGGGTCGTGCTGCTCGACGGCGCGCCGGCCGGCCTGTTGAAATCGTATCGGGGGCCGGCGGCCTGGCAAGTGGTGCAGGTGCAGGTCGCGCCCGAGTACCAGGGGCGGGGCCTGGGCGCCCGCCTGCTGCGCCAGGTACTGGCACAGGCCGATGCGGCCGGGCTGCCCACGCAGCTCGACGTGCTCAAGACCAATCCCGCGCGCCGGTTGTACGAACGCCTGGGTTTCCGCATCGTGGCTGATACCGGAGCCGAATATCATATGGAACGCGCTGCCGGCTGCGATGCCGGTCAGTAACCTCTTGCTTAACCGGGCTATCGAGCTGGCATCACCATGAACTATACCGACACTGTCGCGCGCGGCTGGCGTACCGCCTGGCTGGTCCAGGCCCAGGCTCGCCCATTGGTGGCGCTGGGCCTGGCGGCGGCCACGCTGGCGGTGCTGTGGCTGGTGGGGTCGGGCCTGTACCACGGCCTGACCGGAGCCCAGCGCAGCTATATCCGCTATGCCTTCGCGGGCGGCATGGCCGGCTTTGCGGCCACCGCAGTGGGTGCGCTGGCCGCCATCGGCCTGCGCACCATCCATGCGCGCACCCAGGACATCATGCTGGGCTTCGCCGCCGGCATGATGCTGGCGGCCAGCGCTTTTTCGCTGATCCTGCCGGGCCTGCAAGCCGCGCGCGGGCTGGTGGGCGACGGCCCCGCGGCGGCTGGCGTGGTCGTGCTGGGGCTGGCCCTGGGGGTGCTGCTGATGCTGGGGCTGGACGCCTTCACGCCGCATGAACATGACAGCACCGGGCCATGCGGGCCGGAGGCCGAGCGCATCAACCGGGTATGGCTGTTCGTGCTGGCCATCACGCTGCACAACCTGCCCGAAGGCATGGCCATCGGCGTGGGCTTCGCCAATGGCGATATGCAGGTCGGCATCCCCCTGACATCGGCCATAGCCATCCAGGATATTCCCGAAGGCCTGGCGGTTGCCATGGCGCTGCGGGCCACCGGCCTGTCGCCCCTGCGCGCGGCGCTGGTGGCGGTGGCCTCGGGCCTGATGGAGCCGCTGGGCGCATTGGTGGGCCTGGGCATGTCCAGCGGCCTGGCGCTGGCGTATCCGGTCAGCCTGGGCCTGGCCGCGGGCGCAATGATCTTCGTCGTGTCGCACGAGGTCATTCCCGAAACCCACCGCAACGGCCACCAGACCTCGGCCACGGTCGGCCTGATGGCCGGCTTTGCGGTGATGATGTTCCTGGACACGGCGTTGGGCTGAGGCTTCCTGTTGCTGTCCATCCAGAAGGATAAATCGTGATCGCGCTGCTCGAGGCCCGGCGGGCCGGGTTGTTCCAACGCCCGCATTGGTTGCCCAACATCGTGTCGGGCGTGATCGTGGGCGTGGTGGCATTGCCGCTGGCCATGGCGTTTGCCATCGCATCGGGGGTCAAGCCCGAACAGGGTCTGTATACCGCCATCGTGGCCGGACTGCTGGTGGCGATGTTCGGCGGCAGCCGGGTGCAGATCGCCGGGCCCACCGGCGCATTCATCGTCATCCTGGCCGGCGTGGTGGCCGAACACGGCGTGGCCGGGCTGCAGATCGCCACGCTGATGGCTGGCATCATCCTGCTGCTGCTGGGCGTGGCGCGCCTGGGCGCGGTCATCAAATTCATTCCGGCGCCCGTGATCGTGGGGTTTACCGCCGGCATCGGCGTGATCATCTGGGTGGGGCAGTGGAAAGACTTCTTCGGCCTGCCTGGCGTTACCGCGGCGCACTTCCACCAGAAGCTGTGGCAATTGCTGCAGGCCCTGCCGCACATGCACCTGGCCACCACGGCCCTGGCCAGCGCCAGCCTGGCCTTGCTGGTCCTGTCGAAGCGGGTGCCTTACCTGAAACGCGTGCCGGGTCCACTGGTGGCGCTGGTGGTGGCCACCACGCTGCAGGCCGTGTTCCAGTTCGACGGCGTGGCCACCATCGGTTCGGCCTTCGGCGGCGTACCGCAGGGGCTGCCCACCTGGCAATGGCCCGACCTGACCTTGTCGCGCGTGATCGAGCTCATCGGCCCGGCCTTCGCGATCGCCATGCTGGGCGCCATCGAATCGCTGCTGTCGGCCGTGGTGGCCGACGGCATGGCCGGCACCCGCCACCAGTCCAACCAAGAGCTCATCGGGCAGGGCATCGCCAATATCGTTGCGCCGCTGTTCGGCGGCATTGCCGCCACCGGCGCCATCGCCCGTACCGCCACCAATATCCGCAACGGCGGTACCAGCCCGCTCGCGGGCATGGTGCACGCCGCCACGCTGCTGGCCATCGTGGTGCTGCTGGCGCCGCTGGCCGAGAACGTGCCGCTGGCCGTGCTGGCGGCCATTCTGTTCGTGGTGGCATGGAACATGAGCGACGTGCGGCATTTTGCCAAGATGCTGCGCCGCGCGCCGCGTGCCGACGTGGTGATCCTGCTGGTTACCTTCTTGCTGACCGTGTTCGCCGACCTGGTGGTGGCGGTGAACATAGGTGTGATCCTGGCAACGCTGCATTTCTTGCGCCGCATGGCCGCCAGTGTGGGCGTGCAGCCGGTCGAAGGCGATGAGCTGCGCCACGAGCTGGCCGCCAGCGGCATGGCCGAATTGCCGCAGGACGTGCTGGTCTTTACGGTGGAAGGGCCCTTGTTCTTCGCCGCGGTCGAGAACTTCGAGCATGCGCTGGCCTGCACCCGCAGCGATCCGCGCTTGCTGATCGTCCGCTTGCGCCGGGTGCCCTTCATCGACGTGACGGGCTTGCAGATGCTGGAAGAGGTCATCGTGCGCCTGCATCGGCGCGGCGTGCGCGTGCTGCTGACCGAGGCCAATGCGCGGGTGCGTGGCAAATTGCAGAAAGCCATGATTGCCGAGCTGGTGGGCCCCGATGCCCTGTTCGACACGCTGGGGCAGGCGCTGGCTGCCTGCGGCGGCCCTGCGTCGGTGACGCAGGGCGGGCGCCCGGACTGTGACGGCCCTAGCGGCGGCCGTTGAGCAGGCCGCCGCCGATCTGCAGCAGATCGTTCAGGCCGACCTGGCCGTCGCCGTCCTGGTCCAGCAGCGAGCCCAGCAGCCCGCCGCCCAGGCCGTCCTGCTGGCGGGCGGCATCGCGTTCCTGGCCCAGGGTCGTGCTCAGGCCGCCGGCATCCATGCCGCCGCCCTGCATGCGCTGCGCCAGGAACGCCATGACGATGGGCGCCAGCAGCTTCAACAGGCCGGCGGCGTTATTGCCGCCCAGGCCGGTGGCCTGGCCCAGCGTGTCTTCGGCGCGTTGCTGGTTGTTGCCGAAGATATGGCCCAGGATAGCGCCGCCGTCGTTCGGACTTCCGGCCGCCCCGGCGCTGCCGCCCAATAGCGAACCCAGCAGGCCGCCCAGGTCGGTGCCGCCGCCGGCGTGATCGCGCTGCAAGGCGCCGAACAAGGCATCGGCACCTTGCGGCTGGGCGGCATTGTGGCCCAGCGTGCCCAGCAGCATCGGCAGCGCGGCCCCGACGGCATCGCGGGTTTGCGCGGCGTCGGTGCCCAACTGCTGAGAAAGCTGTTGCATGGGCGCGCCTTGAAGCTGCGCGAAGAGCTCGTCGGAAAGTGTGGCGGAGGAATTCATGGCGTTTCATCCTGATGAACGGGTTTGGCTAGCGTACCACCGGGCGGCGCGGACTGGTGCGCGGGGCGCGGCGCGTTGCGCAGCAGCAGCCCGCCCAGCAAGGCGGCCGTGCCGGCGCAGATGGCGCCCAGCATGAAGGCCAGGCGGTAGCCGCCATTGATCGCCTCGGGCAGCGCGGCGCCCGCCGCGGCCAGGGTGCCGGTGCGCGCGGCCGCCAGGCTGGCCAGTATGGCCAGGCCCAGCGCGCCGCCCATCATGAAGGCGGTGTTGACCACGCCCGAGGCCAGGCCCGACTCGCGCGGCGGCACGTCATTCATGGCGGCCAGCAGTAGCGGGTTGAACGCAATGCCGGCGCCCAGCCCCAGCAGGACCATGCCGGGCAGGATATGTACGGCGAACTGGCCGTCGATGGGAGCCTGCGCGAACAGCGCCAGCCCCAGCGCCGCCATCCCCAGCCCCGCTGCCAGCGGCGCGCGGATGCCGAAGCGCATCACCAGCCTGGCGGACACACCCAGCGAACATGCGGCCATGATCAGGTTGCCGGGCAGGAAGGCCAACCCGACCTGCATGGCGCTGTAGCCCAGCACCACTTGCATATACAGCGCCGAAATGAAGAACCATGCGAACATGGCGCCCGCCCACAACACGCCCACCCCATTGGCGCAAGCCAGGTTGCGCAGCCGGAACAGGCCCAGCGGCATCAGCGGCGCCTCGGCGCGCGATTCGATGAACAGGAACGCCGCCATCAAGGCGGCCGCCACGAACAGCAGCCCCAGCGACTGGGGCGAGGTCCAGCCGGCCTCGTTGCCATTCACCACGGCGTACACCGCCAGCATCAGCGACAGGGTCACGGTGATGGCGCCCGCCAGGTCGAGGCGAGTGCCGCCGTTGTCGGGCCGTCCGCCGGGCAGCAGCACCAGGCACAGGCCGAACACCACCGCGCCGATCGGCAGGTTCACCAGGAAAATCCAGTGCCAGCTCAGGACGCTGGTCAGCAGGCCGCCCAGCAGCACGCCCACGCTGCCGCCGCCGGCGCATACAAAGCCGTAGACGCCCATGGCCTTGGCGCGCTCGCCCGGTTCGGAAAACAGGTTCAGGATCAGCGACAAGGACACCGCCGAGACCACGGCGCCGCCCAGCCCCTGGATGGCACGCGCGGCCACCAGCAGTTCCTGGCTGCCCGCCACCCCGCATGCCAGCGAAGCCGCCGTGAACAGCGTCAAACCCGCCAGGAAGACGCGGCGAGCGCCAAACAGGTCGCCCAGCCGGCCGCCCAGCAGCAGGAATCCGCCAAAGGTCAGCATGTAGGCATTCACCACCCATACCAGGGCGGTCTCGGAGAACTGCAGGTCGGCGCGGATAGAGGGCAGCGCCACATTGACGATGGTGGTATCCAGGACGATCATCAGCACGCCCAGGCACAGCACCATCAGTGCCAGCCAGCGTTGCTTGTCTTGGAGAGAATGCTGCATGCAGGAGCTCCGTCGAAGGATCGGGTGGGTTGCGTTCAGCCCGCGATCTGGCCGCCGTTGATCAGCCACGATGTACCGTAGCGGTCGGTCAGCGCGCCGAAGGCTTCGGCCCAGAAGGTTTTTTGCAAGGGCATGGTAATGGTGCCGCCCTCGGCCAGGTTATTGAAGATGCGGGTCGCGTCGGACACGGTAGGAAAAACCAGCGCCAGCGACACGCCCTGCTGGCCCGGGTAGGGCTGGCTGCCCGTGGCGTCGGAAGCCATCAGGGTCTGCCCGTCCAGGCTCAGCCGGGCGTGCATGATGCGGTCTTGCGCGCCGGCCGGAATATCGGCGCCCTGGGGAGCTTGGCCGTATGTCAACAGGGCTTCGATATGGCCGCTCAGGGTGCGTTCGTAGAAGTGCATGGCTTCGGCGCAGTTTCCGTCGAAGGTCAGGTAGGCGCAGAGCTGGGGCATGATGGATTCTCCGGTTGGGGGCGGGGCGGCGGCCCGTGTGGCCAACGGTGCGCGGCCAGTGTTGTAATGGCGGTCGCGCCGATGAACCATGAATGTAGCGTCACGATGACCATCCAGATTAATGAAGAACTGCGAACCTATATAGACCCGCTCAGTGCGGACGAATACGCCGCGCTCGAGCGCAGCCTGCTGGCCGAAGGTTGCCGCGACGCGCTGGTGCTATGGAACGATGTATTGGTCGACGGGCACAACCGCTACGAGTTGTGTCGCAAACACGGCATCGAATTCAAGACTATCCAGAATACCCGTTTTAGTTCGTTCGATGACGTCAGGCTGTGGATGATCGAGAATCACCTGGGCCGGCGCAGCGTGTCGGACTTCCAGCGTGGGGTGCTGGCGCTGCGCAAGAAAGAAATCCTGCAGGCGCGCCAGGCACAGCAGGCGCAGGCCGACCCGCCGGGGGCCGAACATGCGCCGGCCTCGCCGGCGGCCGAGCCGGCACCGGTGCCTACCCGGCAGGCGCTGGCGCGGGCCGCGCGCGTCAGCAGCAACACGCTGGGGCAGATCGAGAAAATCCACAAGGCCGCCGCGCCGGAACTGGTGCGGGCGGTGAAGGCCGGCGATATTTCCATCAATGCGGCTGCCGCGGTGGCGGCGTTGCCGGCCGAGCAACAGGTGGCTGCCGCGGCCCAAGGACGCAAGGCGCTGCGCGAGCTGGCTCGCCAGGCCCGCGAGGCGAAGGCGGCCTCGCGCGGCGACGATGCCGATGCGCCGCCCGCCGGCGACGAGCCCGTCGAGGCCATCGACGATTACCCGGCCGAAGTGGCGCGCCTGCGCCGCCTGGTGGCCGCGCTGACCGACGAGCGCGACGCACTGAAGAAGAAAGTCATGCACCTGACGGTGGCATTGAGCGAGGCCCGCAACAATGCCTGACAGCGTGGCGGCGATCAGCCGGCCCTGCGAAAGGTCAGGTTGATACGGGCTGCGCCCAGGCGGGGATGGATATCGTCCTTCAGGGGCGCCACGCCGTGGTAGCGCAGGCGGTCGGGGCCGCCCCACACCGCCACGTCGCCGTGGTGCAGCGGCACCTTCCGGGCCGAGTCGCCGCGCCGTTCGCCGCCGAACAGGAAGATCGCCGGGATGCCCAGCGACACCGACACGATGGGCGCGCTGAAATCGCGTTCGTTCTTGTCCTGGTGCAGGCTCATGCGGGCGCCGGGTACATAGCGGTTGACCAGGCAGGCATCGGGCTGGAAGCCGATGAAACCCGCGGCCGCGGCGGCGGTTCGCGCCAAGTGCGCGAAAGAGGCTGGCATGGCGGGCCAGGGCCGGCCGGTTTGCGGGTCGTGGCGCGTATAGCGGTAGCCTTGGCGATCGGAGGTCCAGCCCAGCGTGCCGCAGTTGCTCAAGGCGGCCGACATGCGAAAACCGCCCGGGGTTTCCATGTGCCGCAGCGGTGCCGCAGCCAGCACGGCGTCCAGCGCCGGCAGCAGCGTATCGACATGCGGCAAGGCCCATCCGCGCAGCACGACGGCGGCGGGACCCAGCTCGATGCGGGCCGGTGCGATGTCGTGCGGGTCGAACAATTCCAGGTTCATGGTGTCGTCAGCGCGGATCGCCCGCGCCGCCAGGCGCTACTGCGCATCGTGGAAGATGATGCCCACGGTGTAGCGCTTGCCGGTGCGCACCTGGCTGACGCCGTGGCGCTGGTTGACGCGATAGTGGCCGCGCGTGCCTGCCACCGGCCGGTGGTGCACGGCGAACACCACCGCGTCGCCCTGCCGCAGCGGCACTACGTCGGCGCGGGACTGCATGCGCGGGCGCTGGGTGGTCAGGACGAATTCGCCGCCAGTGAAATCGCG
>DASPIV010000455.1:0-4400 GCA_035628955.1 Bordetella sp. | reverse complement strand
GGGCGCGCGCATGCTGGAACATCAATTGGACGTCAGTGCCGCGCTGGCCCTGGACTTCGGCCAGGCGTTGCTCGATAAGCGCCAGGGCTTCCTGGTTCTGGCCCTGGTAGAGCTGGCGCTCGATATGGTCGGTGATCTGTGACGGGGTCGGGTCCAGGCGGGTATCCACGCCCGGCTTCAGGGCTTCGAGCAAATTGGCCAGCGCCTTCCACCCGCCTTCGGGCGGGAGCGGATCGAGCTTGGTGCGCGTGGCGTTGCCGCTGTTCGGCATGTTGCCGCCGCCACCCATGGCCTGGCCCAGGGCCGTGCCGCCGGGCAGGGCGGCCAACGCCAATACCAGGAGGGTGTTGCGGAAAAGGCGGTTGATGGTCACGTGGGCATCCGTTAAAAATAGGCCGGTCGCGCTCGGCGCGCAACGAGGCGCTTGCTATACTTGACGACCGCCATTTTAGCCCCGGTTGCGTTCGTGGTTTGCCGAATGAAGCAATAGGGGGCCGAAGCGGCCGAAGCGCGGCCTGGGTGCGGCCATATGCCGCATCCCGCCGTGCCGCCGAAGCCCCATGCTTCGGCGTGGACCGCCCCGTGGGACTTACACGGCATTATCTCGAGGCCAGCCCAAGCGTCATGCTGCACATCTACAACACGTTGTCGCGTACCAAAGAACCTTTCAAGCCGGCCCGGCCCGGCCAGGTACGCATGTACGTGTGCGGCATGACTGTCTACGACTATTGCCACCTGGGCCATGCCCGCATGCTGGTGGCGTTCGACGTGGTGCAGCGCTGGCTGCGGGCCAGCGGCCTGGCGGTGGACTACGTGCGCAATATCACCGACATCGACGACAAGATCATCCGGCGCGCCGTCGAAACCGGCCGCCGCATCGGCGAGGTCACTGAATACTACATCGCGGCCATGCACGCCGACGAGCGCGCGCTGGGCGTGCAGCCGCCCGACCGCGAACCGCGCGCCACGCAGTACGTCGGCCAAATGCTCGACATCATCGGTCGCCTCGAACAGAACGGCCTGGCCTACCGGGCCGACGACGGCGACGTCAATTACGCGGTGCGCGGCTTTGCGGGCTACGGCAAATTGTCGGGCAAGGCGCTCGACGACCTGCGTGCCGGCGAGCGCGTGGCAGTGGGCTCGGCCAAGCGCGATCCGCTCGATTTCGTGCTCTGGAAGGCCGCCAAGGCCGACGAGCCCGAAGACACCAAGTGGCAATCGCCCTACGGCCTGGGTCGTCCGGGCTGGCACATCGAATGCTCGGCCATGAGCCACGCCTTGCTGGGCTTGCCCCTCGATATCCACGGCGGCGGCCCCGACCTGAAATTCCCGCACCACGAAAACGAAATCGCCCAGACCGAAGGCGCTTTCGGCGGTGCGCTGGCCAATGTCTGGATGCACTGCGGTCCGCTGATGGTCGACGCCGACAAGATGTCGAAGTCGCTGGGCAATTTCCGCACTATTCGGCAGACCATTGCCCTGGGCGAGGCCCCGGCCGACCAGGCCGACTACGCCGTCAACCCGCGCGAAGCCGAGATGCTGCGGTTCTTCATCGTGCGCAATCACTACCGCAGCCCGCAGAATTACGCGCCCGACAACCTGGTCGACGCCCAGAACGCCCTTGACCGCCTGTACCAGGCTTTGCTGAACGTCGTACCCGACAGCCACGGTATCGACTGGAACGATCCACACGCACAGGCCTTCAAGGCCGCCATGGACGACGATTTCAATACCTCGGGGGCCGTGGCCGCGCTGTTTGAACTGGCCACCGACGCCAACCGTACAGGCAGCGTGCGCAGTGCCGGCCAGCTCAGGGCTCTGGCCACGCTGTTGGGGCTGCTGCAGCAAGAGCCAGGGCAGTATTTCCAGTGCCCCACCCGATACTCGGCCGCGGGGCTGGCCCAGGCGGCCGCGCCGTCGGCTACGCTGGATGCCGCCCAGGTCGACGCCCTGGTCGCCGCGCGCGCAGCCGCCAAGCAGGCGCGCGACTATGCCGAAGCCGATCGCCTGCGGGCCCAACTGCGCGCGGCCGGCATCGAGCTCGACGACAAGCCGGGCGGTCAAACGCAATGGCGCCGCGCCTGAGGAATCCCGCCATCATGTCCGCCGACATTGCCGTAGCCAAGCCGCATTACTGGGAAGAAGCCGTTGCCCACCTGGTACGGCGCGACCGCATCCTGAAAAAACTCATTCCGCAGCACGCCGAAGTCTGGCTTACTTCGCGCGGCACGCCTTTCGTTACGCTGGCGCGCGCCATCGTGGGCCAGCAGATCTCCAACAAGGCGGCCGACGCCCTGTGGCAGCGCCTGCTCGATACTGTCGGCAAGCGGCCCACGCCAGCCGGTGTGCTGGCGGTGCAGACCGAAGCGCTGCGCCAGGCCGGCTTGTCGCAGCGCAAGTGCGAATACCTGCAAGATCTGGCCGTCCATTTCGGCGAACGCCGCGTGCGCCCCGAAAAATGGGTCGCCATGGACGACGAGAGCGTGGTCGCGGAACTGGTCGGCATCCGCGGCATCGGCCGCTGGACAGCCGAGATGTTCCTGATTTTCAATCTGCAGCGGCCGGATGTTCTGCCGCTGGACGACCTGGGGTTGCTCAAGGCAATCTCGCTACACTACTTCAGCGGAGAGCCTGTCTCGCGCTTCGAGGCCCGCGAGGTCTCGTCGGCATGGCAGCCCTGGCGTACCGTGGCAACCTGGTACTTGTGGCGCAGTCTGGAACCCAAGGCGGTTCTGAACTGATACACCAGGTGCCCAATAACGGAACCATACTTCATGCGCAATACATTCCTTGACTTTGAACAACCGCTGTCCGAGCTTGAAAACAAGATCGAGCAGCTGCGCTATGTACAGGCCGACTCCGCGGTAGACATTTCCGACGAGATCAGCCGCCTGCAGCAAAAAAGCCAGACGCTGGCCAAGGAAATCTACGGCAAGCTCACGCCCTGGCAAACAGCCTTGGTGGCGCGCCATCCGCAACGGCCCTATACGCTGGACTACGTGCGCGAGATGTTCACCGACTACCACGAACTGCACGGCGACCGCATGTACGCCGACGACCAGTCCATCGTGGGTGGCCTGGCGCGCTTCAACGGCGCCTCGTGCATGGTCATCGGCCACCAGAAGGGCCGCGACACCAAAGAGCGCGCCGCGCGCAACTTCGGCATGCCGCGACCCGAGGGTTACCGCAAAGCCCTGCGCCTGATGCGCCTGGCCGAGAAATTCAACCTGCCGGTGTTCACCTTTGTCGACACCCCGGGCGCCTACCCGGGCGTGGGCGCCGAAGAGCGCGGCCAGTCCGAAGCCATCGGCCACAACTTGTACGCCATGGCCGAACTCAAGGTGCCCATCATCGCCACCATCATCGGCGAAGGCGGCTCGGGCGGGGCGCTGGCCATCGCCGTGGGCAATGCCGTGCTGATGCTGCAATACGCCACCTACTCGGTCATTTCGCCCGAAGGTTGCGCATCCATCTTGTGGCGCAGCGCCGACAAGGCCTCCGACGCGGCCGAAGCCCTGGCTATCACGGCGCCGCGCCTGAAAGACCTGGGCCTGATCGACCGCGTGATCAACGAGCCGGTGGGCGGCGCGCACCGCGATCCGCGGGTCATGGCGCGCCTGCTGCGCCGGGCCCTGGGCGACGCGCTGCGCCAGTTCCGCGGCATGAGCCCCGACCAGTTGGTAGAGCAGCGCATGCAGCGCCTGCTGTCCTACGGCAAGTTCCAGGAAGTCCGCGCCTGACGCCGCCGGGCGCGTGCGCCTGGCTTGTTCCGCACCTGGCAGACCGCTGGCACAACCCATGAACCCCGCCCAGCCGCCTACGCCTTCCGCCATGCCGGCCGATACCCCACCCGCCGGCCGCGGATTTCCTTCAGCCGTGCTGACGGCTGTCTTGGAAGCCGCCGTGCGGCCCCTGGACGCCACCGTGGCGCGTCTGGCTGTGGCTGTCAGCGGCGGCGCCGATTCCGCCATGCTGGCTGCCCATGCCGCGCCGGTGGCGCGTAAGCTGGGGCGGGATCTGCTGATTTTCCACGTACATCACGGTCTGCTGGCCGACGCCGACAACTGGGCCGAGCATGTCCTGGCACTGGGCCGCATCCTGCAGGTACCCGTGCATACCGCGCGGGTACAGGTGCCAGCGGCCAGCGGCCTGGGCATCGAAGCCGCCGCGCGCGAGGCCCGCTACGCCGCGCTGGCCGAATTGGCGCGGCAGCAGGCGGTAAGCCACATCCTGCTGGCGCACCACCAGCGCGACCAGGCCGAAACCGTGCTGCTGCGGCTGTTGCGCGGTACCGGCCTCGAAGGCATGGCCGCCATGGCGCCCAGCGTGCCGCGCGATGGCCTGCTTTACCTGCGTCCCTGGCTGGACCAGGATCGGGCCGAGATCCTGCGCGCCGCGCA
>DASPIV010000454.1:0-2559 GCA_035628955.1 Bordetella sp. | reverse complement strand
CGACACGATCTGCGCTACCCCGTTGCCCTGAAAGCCTTGTCACGCAACCTGCCCCACAAGACCGACGCGGGCGGGGTGCGGATAGGCATCCGCGACCAGGCCGAGCTACAGCGCCAGGCCGGCGACATGCTGGCGGAAGTGCGGCGGCGCGCACCGCAGGCGCAGCTGGATGGCCTGCTGGTGCAGCAAATGGAAGACAAGCTGCTGGAACTGATACTGGGCTATCGGCTCGACCCGCTGGTGGGGCCCATCGTGGTATTGGGCGCGGGCGGCGTCGCCGCCGAACTGACGCCCGACGTGGCGGTAAGGCTGGCGCCGGTCGACCGCGCACAGGCCCTGCAGATGATCGACGAGGTGCGCGCCACCCGCCTGGTACGTGGTTTTCGGGGCTTGCCGCAAGGCGATTGCCAGGCGCTGGCCGATGCCGTGGCGGCGTTCTCGCGCCTGGCGCGAGTGCGCGGCGCCTGCGTGGCCGAAGCGGAAATCAACCCCTTGTTCGTGCGCCCGGACGGCGTTATTGCCGTGGACGGCCTGCTGCACTTGCAGGCCGTCCACACGGCTACATCTTGACGACGTCTACGCCCGCGGGTGGCGTGAAGCGGAATTCGCTGGCGGGCAGCGCGGGGTTGGCCTGGATGCCGGAAAGTTCGACTCGGGTAGTCTGGCCGAAGGCATCGAGCAATTCGACCCGTGCAGGCAGATTGTTCTTCATGCCGATATCGACCTGCGCAAAACCCGCGTCGGCGTTGCGCGGCTTGGCACGCAGCCACTCCAGGCCGTCGCGGGCCGGCAACGTGGCAACCTCGAAGGCTTGTTCCAGGTTGCCCGAACCGAACAAGATGGCGGCTGGCGACGTGCCGATGGCCTGGTCGACCTTGCGCGTGGTGACCTGGGCCAGGTCGGGGTCGTACTGGTACAACTGCTGTCCGTCGGACACCACCAATTGTTCGTAGGGCTGGCTGATCGCCCACTTGAACTTGCCGGGCCGCTGGAACGCGAACGAGCCGCTTTGCGGCCGCTGGGCACTGCCTTGCGGCCCCGTGGTGGATTGGGTAAAGCTACCCGTGGCGCTCTTGACTTCAGCCACGAAGGACTTCAGTTGCGTGCGGGCGTCGGCCGCCAGGGCGGCCATCGGGCACAGTACCAGCAGCGCGGCAGCAACGGCCAGCCGGCGTAGACCAGGCATCAGGCTTCCTCTTTGGATGGCACCAGGATTTCCCGGTTGCCGTTGGATTGCATTGCCGACACCATACCCGATTGCTCCATTTGCTCGAGTAACCGGGCGGCACGGTTGTAACCAATGCGCAGGTGACGCTGCACCAGCGAAATCGAGGCGCGGCGATGCTTCAGCACGACTTCGCAGGCCTGATCGTACATGGGATCGCTTTCGGTGTCGGTCATGCCCGTGACGCTGCCCACGCCGTCGCCGGTTTCGCCTTCCAGCGCGCCCTCGAGCAGGCCGTCGACGTAGTTGGGCTCGCCCTGCGCCTTCAGATGCTCGACCACGCGGTGCACTTCTTCATCGCTTACGAATGCGCCGTGCACCCGCACCGGCAGGCCCGTGCCCGGCGGCATGTAGAGCATGTCGCCCTGGCCCAGCAGGGTCTCGGCGCCCATCTGGTCGAGGATGGTGCGCGAGTCGATCTGGGAGGACACCTGGAACGCAATGCGCGTCGGGATGTTGGCCTTGATCAACCCGGTAATGACGTCCACGCTGGGCCGCTGGGTAGCCAGGATCAGGTGGATACCGGCGGCACGCGCCTTTTGCGCCAACCGCGCGATGAGCTCTTCGATCTTCTTGCCCACCACCATCATCAGGTCGGCCAGTTCGTCGATGACCACCACGATGGTAGGCAGCGGCGCCAGCGGCTCGGGCTGGTCGGGCGTCAGCGAGAACGGATTGGGAATCGGTTCTTCGCGCTTGATGGCGTCGCGGATCTTGGTGTTATAGCCGGCCAGGTTGCGCACGCCCATCTTGCTCATCAGGCGATAGCGTTTTTCCATTTCGCCCACGCACCAGTTCAAGGCGTTGGCGGCATGGCGCATGTCGGTGACCACCGGTGCCAGCAGGTGCGGAATACCTTCGTAGACGCTCATTTCGAGCATCTTGGGGTCGATCAGGATCACGCGGGTATCGGCGGCGCCGGCCTTGTAAAGCAGCGACAGGATCATGGCGTTGATGCCCACCGACTTGCCCGATCCGGTAGTACCGGCCACCAGCAAGTGAGGCATCTTGGCCAGGTCGGCCACGACAGGGTTGCCGGCGATATCCTTGCCCAGCGCCATCGTCACGACGGAATGGCTGGCGTGATACGTTTGCGATCCCAGGATCTCGGACAGCTTGACCATCTGGCGGCGCGGGTTGGGCAGTTCCAGGCCCATCAGGTTCTTGCCGGGAATGGTTTCCACCACGCGGATGCTGACCAGGCTGAGCGCGCGCGCCAGGTCTTTGGCCAGGTTGACGATCTGGCTGCCCTTCACGCCGGTGGCGGGCTCGATTTCGTAGCGCGTGATGACCGGGCCGGCCTGGGCCGCCACCACCGTGACGACCACGCCGAA
>DASPIV010000453.1:0-4475 GCA_035628955.1 Bordetella sp. | reverse complement strand
GCGATGGGGAATTGCACCCCCTGGTTCTGGCCGATGGGGCGGCCGAACACGACGCGTTCCTTTGCATAGGCCGTCACCTTGTCCACGAACCAGTAGCCATCGCCGATACACTCGGCGGCAATCAAGGTGCGTTCGGCGTTCAGGCCGTCCAGAATGTACTTGAAACCCTTGCCTTCTTCGCCGATCAGGTTTTCGGCGGGGATTTCCAAGTTATCGAAGAACAACTCGTTGGTCTCGTGATTGACCATGTTGGGAATGGGCCGCACTTGCATGCCGTGCTTGACCGCATGGTGCAGGTCGACCAGGAAGATCGACATGCCTTCGGACTTGCGGGTGACCTGCTCCAGCGGCGTGGTGCGCGCCAGCAGAATCATCAGGTCGGAATGCTGCACGCGCGAGATCCAGACTTTTTGCCCGTTGATCACGTAGCGATCGCCGCGGCGCACCGCGGTCGTCTTGATTTTGGTGGTATCGGTGCCCGTGGTGGGCTCGGTGACGCCCATCGACTGCAGGCGCAGTTCGCCGTTGGCGATGCGCGGCAGGTATTCGCGCTTCTGGGCTTCCGAGCCATGGCGCAGCAGGGTGCCCATGTTGTACATCTGGCCGTGGCAGGCGCCCGAATTGCCGCCGCTGCGGTTGATTTCTTCCATGATGACCGAGGCTTCGGTCAGGCCCAGGCCCGAACCGCCGTATTCTTGGGGAATCAGGGCGGCCAGCCAGCCGGCTTCGGTCAAGGCGCGCACGAATTCTTCGGGATAGCCGCGTTCTTCGTCGATTTTGCGAAAGTATTCGCCGGGAAACTGGGCGCACAGGTCGCGTACGGCTTCGCGGATGTCCTGGAAAGCGTGATTGGTGTCGGGCATGGCGGGGTTCTATGATGAGGCTTGCAGATAATCCCGGCACTTTGCCGCAACCCGGGCCGGATTGCCAATTTATGATTGCTTAATACCGGGTTAGCAATTGCCGAAGAAGAGGAATACATGGCGGGGCACTTCGATCTGACCGACTTGCAGCTTATCGTGCATATCGGCGACTGGCACAGCCTGACCCGCGGTGCCGAGAAAACCCATTTGTCGCTTCCGGCGGCCAGTACCCGCATCAAGAACCTGGAAGAGCACTTCGGCACGCAGTTGCTGTACCGCACCAGCCAGGGGGTCACCCTGACCCCATCGGGCGAAGCCCTGACCCGCCACGCACGCACGGTCATGCGGCAGGTGGAGCAATTGCGCGGCGACATGCAGGAATTCGCCCGCGGGGTCAAAGGCCATGTGCGCGTGCTGGCCAACACCACCGCCATGACGGAATTCATGCCGGCGGTGCTTGGCCGCTTCCTGGCCGCGCATCCCGATGTCAACGTCGAACTGCGCGAACGCCTCAGTTACCTGATCGTGCGGGCGGTGGCCGAAGGCTCGGCCGATGTGGGCATCGTTGCCGGTCATACGGCCGACCAGGGCCTGCAGTTCATTCCTTATCGCAAAGACCGCCTGGTCATGGTGGCCGCGGCCGGCCATCCGCTGGCCAGCGAACCGGCGGTGGCGTTTGCCGATACGCTGGGCAACGACTATGTCGGCCTGTCCGAATGGAGCGCCATCCACCCGTTCCTGGTGCAGGCGGCCGCGGCGCTGGGGCGTACGTTCAAGTTCCGTATCGAAGTGGGCAATTTCGAAGCCGTGTGCCGCATGATCGAGACTGGCGTGGGCATCGGCGTCATTCCCGAGTCGGTGGCGCTGCGCTATGCGCGTGCGCTGAATGTGGCCATTGTGCCGCTGACCGACGAGTGGGCGCTGCGCGAACTGCAGATCTGCGTGCGCGACCGCGACGCATTGCCGGCCTTCGCCCGCGAACTGGTCGACATGCTGGTGGCCGATGTATCCGAGCATGAACGCAAGGCTGCGAAAGGCATCCGGCGAGCCTGAGTGTCAAGAATCTGCCAAGTTCGGCCCGCATAATCGTGCCGCCTTCCGCGCATCCGGCGGAAGCTCTGTACGGGAATATATGCGCAAGACTTTTAGCGTGAACCGGGCGTTGTCGGCCATGCTGGTGGTATTCGTGGGGTTGTTCGTGGCCGCCGCCGCGGCCGGGGTTGGGCTGCTGCGCGACAGCCGCGCCGATATCGAAGCGCTGGGGCGCGGCAATGTCGAGCGCGCCAGCGATCTCAGCGACCTGAGTAGCCGGCTGTTCCAGGCTCGCGCCTGGCTGACGGACGCCAAGACCTATATGGAAGGCGGCCTGCAAGAGCAGCGCGACCAGGCGCTGGCGCATGCGCAGGCCTTGCTGGCCCAGGCGCAGTCCAGCCATGAGCGCCTGCGCGCCAATCCCGATGCGCAAGGGCAGGGCGGCAAGCTGTTTGGCGCGGTACAGGAGGCCTATACCGCGCTGGCCGGTGATGCGCTGCAGCCGCTGCAAACCGCCATCCAGGGCTGGAACGGTATCGAGGCCAACCGGGTCGTGGACCAGGTGCTGCCGGCGCACAGCGCCGCCTACCTGGATGCGGTGCAGGCGTTCCAGGATTATGCGCGGGCCCAGGGCCAGGCGGCGGTGCTGCGCGCCGGCCGGGTGCTGGATCGGGCCGGCGTGGCCGCCGCCATGCTGTCGGCCCTGGTGGCGCTGCTGGGCCTGGGTTTCGGCCTGGCGTTTCGCCGCATGGTGCTGCGTCCGCTCAGGCAGGCGGGCACGCATTTCGACCGCATTGCCGATGGCGATCTGAGTTGCGCCATCGCCACGCGGGGCGATAACGAGATCGGGGTGCTGTATTCGGCCATGCATCGCATGCAGTCCGGCCTGACGGGTGCGGTGGCGGCTGTGCGGCATGGCGTGGAAGAAATTCACGGCGGCGCGCGCGAAATCGCAGCCGGCAACGGCGCGATGTCGGACCGCATCGCACGGCAGGCCGGCGCGCTGCAAGAGGCGGCTGCCAATATGGCCGCGCTGGCCGGCATGGTGCGAATGACGGCGGAACATGCCGATCAGGCCCAGGCGCGGGCGCTCGAGTCGGCACGCCGGGCCGAGCGCGGCGGGCAGGCCATGGACTCGGTCGGCGCGGCCATGCAGGACATCGCCGACGACACCCGGCGCATCCAGGACATCGTCGAGGTAGTCGACAGCATTGCTTTTCGTACCAATATCCTGGCGCTGAATGCGGCGGTCGAGGCCGCCCATGCCGGTGAACAGGGCAAGGGTTTTGCCGTGGTGGCCGGTGAAGTCCGGCTGCTGGCGCAGCGCAGCGCCGCGGCGGCCGACGAGATCCGCGTGCTGATCCAGGCGGCCTCGCAGCGCGTGCAACACGGCGTGATCCAGGCCGGCGCGGCGGGCCAGGCAGTGCGCGAGGCCGTGGCCTCGGCCGGGCAGGTGACGCGCCTGGTGTCCCGTATCACCGAAGCCGCTGCCGAGCAGGCCGCCGGTATCGTATCGGTCAACGATGCGGTGGCCAGACTGGATCGCGCCACCCAAGAGAATGCTGCCATGGTCGAGCAAACTGCCGCGGCCGCCGTGTCGCTGGAGGCCCAGGCGGCGGCGCTGCAACGTGCCGTGGCCGTATTCCGGCTGGCTGGCGGCCAGCGGGCCGGCATGGCGGGGCCTGCGCCGGACCCGGCAGCGGTATCGCTGCGCCTGGCCGGCGCAGCAGGCTAGCCGGAGTGTCCGCCCGCGCGCGACTACAATGGCGGCATGACGTCGACGAATACCGAAACTTCCCTGGCCCGCGTGGTGCTGGCCTCGAACAATGCAGGCAAACTGCGCGAATTTTCAGCCTTGTTTGCGCCGCTGGGTATCGAACTGATCCCTCAGGGCGAGTTGGGCGTGCCCGAGGCCGAAGAGCCGCATGTTACGTTCGTCGAGAATGCGCTGGCCAAGGCCCGCCATGCCAGCCGCCTGACAGGATTGCCGGCCTTGGCCGACGATTCGGGCCTCTGCGTGGCGGCGCTGGACGGGGCGCCCGGGGTGTATTCGGCACGCTATGCACAGTTGGCCAACGCGGCGGCCGAACGCAGCGATGCCGCCAATAATGCCTTGCTGGTCGACAAGCTGGCCGGCGTGGACGACCGGCGCGCGTGGTACGTGGCGCTGCTGGTACTGGTGCGTAACCACGACGACCCCCAGCCCCTGATCGGCGAAGGGGTGTGGCATGGCCGTATCGTCGATGCGCCGCGCGGCGATCATGGCTTTGGCTATGATCCGTATTTCCTGCTGCCCGACCTGGGACGCACTGCCGCCGAGCTGGACCCGGCCGAGAAGAACCGCGTCAGCCATCGTGCCCGCGCCTTGGCGCAACTGCTCGACAAGCTGGCGCCGCGCTGATCGGCGGCCATCGGCAAGCACCGCGCTTTTCAATATTGTGGCTATCACCATCCCCATCCACCAGGCCGGCTCCGGCACCCGCGCGCGGGTGGTAACGCCGGCAGGCGCCACCCTGACCAGCCTGCCGCCGTTGTCGGTCTATGTGCACGTGCCGTGGTGCGTGCGCAAATGCCCCTATT
>DASPIV010000452.1:0-7737 GCA_035628955.1 Bordetella sp. | reverse complement strand
CCCGATGAATAAACCTTGGAATGTGCCCACAGCATGGGCGACAGTCCCAGCAGGTCCATGGTGGCGCCGCCTTCCAGCAGCGGTAGGTTGCGCATGGAAAACCGCAATCGGGTTGCGGCCGGTGGCACTTCGGCAGGATTGCTCACGAACGTCTCCTCCTGGTTGGCCGCCCAGGTGGGCGGCAGCGGCTTATTTTATATTTTGTACGGACAACATAATGCTAACACCATCAAACCTGTTATATGTCGGTGTTATCACTAATAAGTTGTACGAACATGTATAAATTTTGGCGTCAAAACATGTTTTTGGCCCGCCATGGCACCGGCCGACAACGCTGGGCATCGCGGTCCTGGACGCCGCAAGGCGTGATGTAGAATCGACGCCATGCCTGGAGCCAAGAAGTCCGTTCAAGTTGCACCTGCACCCGCAAAGGCCGGGCGCAGCCCGAGGTCGCTCTCGTCGCGTTCGCTCACCTCGGGCGAACCCTTGTACCGACAACTGGTGCAGCACCTGCGCAGCGAAATCATCCTGGGCGTGTTTCCCGTGGGTTCCCAACTGCCCACCGAAGAAGAACTGGCCGAGCGCTTCGCGGTCAGCCGCCACACAGTTCGCGAGGCCCTGCGGCAATTGCGTGCCGACGGCTTGGTGGCCTCGCGGCAAGGCTCGGGCACCACGGTGATGCCTCCGCAGCCCAGCACACCGTTCAACGTCCACCGGGTCGCCTCTATCGACGAGCTCATCGCGTATGCTGCCGAAAGCCAATATGCGGTGGATCGTACCGATGTGGTCGATAGCGAGGATGTCACGTTCGACGAAGCCGGATTGCCGCCCAAGCGGCGTTGGCTGCGCCTGCAGGGCTTCCGGCTTGGCGACGAACTCGAATCGCCACCCATTTGCTGGACTGAAGTCTTCGTCGCCGCCGAGTATGCCGGCGTGGAACGCATGCTGGGACGGCAACGCGGCCCCATCTGGCGCCTGATTGAAGACATATACGGCGAACGCCTGGTAGAAGTCGAACAAATGCTGCGGGTGCGGCCGGTACCCGATGACCTGGCCGATCGCCTGCAAGTCGAGGCCGGCTCCAGCGTGGTCGAGGTGCGGCGCACATACAAGAACACCTCGGACAAGGTTGCAGAAATTTCTGTCAATCTGTACCCGGCCGACAAGTTCCGCTTCAACATGAAGCTGCGCCGGGCGTAGCCTGCCAAAGGAAATGCGGGCCCAGCGCGTTCGCGTCGGGGCATCCGATTTGCCCTAGCGTCAGGTCCAGCTCCGCGCGCAGAATATCCACCGCGCGCTGGGCGCCGGCTGTACCGAATGCGGCCAATCCGTAAGCCGCGGCCCGCCCCGCGAAACACAGCCGGGCGCCCAGGCTGAGTGCCACGGCAATATCCGACCCGCGGCGTATACCGCTGTCGAACATCACCACCAACTGCCGGCCCACTGCCTCCACCACTTCAGGCAGCGCGTCGATCGCCGCCACGCTACGGTCGAGCTGGCGCCCGCCATGGTTCGATACGATCACCCCATCTACGCCGGCGCTGGCTGCCAGCCGGCCGTCTTCGGCGGTCAAGATGCCCTTGAGCACCAGGTTGCCTGTCCACTGCTGCCTGATGCGCTCGATCAGGGGCCACTGATGCGGGGTGGGCACTTGCGATGCATAGAAACTGGTCAGATCGCGCGCACTGATCGATGCGGGCGCATAAGGCAGGAAGTTCTCCATCACCGGTATGCCATGGCGCAGGTAGCGCGCCACCCACTGCGGATGCCGCAGCGATTCCAGGATGACGGCAGGCGACGGCTTGTAAGGCCGTACCCAGCCGCTGCGGATGTTGCGCTCGCGCTTGGAATGCAGCGGCACATCGACCGCGATGACCAGTGTCTGGATACCCGCGCCCGCGGCCCGGGCCAGGATATCGCGCTCGATCGCCAAATCTTTGCACGGATAGAACTGCAGCCAACTTTCCGGAGCGCAGCGGGCGACCGATTCAATAGAGGCATTGCTGGCACCCGACAGGATGAACGGGATGCCCGATTGCGCAGCAACTTGCGCCAGCGACAAGTCGCCATTCGGGCGCACCATGCCCAGCATGCCCATGGGGCTGATACCGAACGGCGACCGGTAGTCGCGGCCGAACACCGAAACCTGTTGCGTACGGGCGGAAATATCCACCAAATAGCGCGGACGCAGCTTGTGCCGCCGCAGGCGTGCGGGGTTCTCTGCCAGGCACTCTTCGTCGTCGGCACCTCCCTCCAAATAATCATAGATGACGCGCGGCAAGTAACACCGGGCGCGGCCTTGCAGGTCGTTGATGCTGAGGCACCGTTGAATCTTGTCGGTCATTATTTTTTCTTCTGGTTGCCGGCTGCCGGCACCGCGGTGCGCTGCGTCCAAGTCGACGCGCCGGCTGTGTCAATCTCGGCCGCCAGAATTTCACGGCCCGCGGTCACATACAGGCGCCCCAGCCCCGGCCCACCGTAAGCGCAATTGGTCGTCATGCGGCTGGCAGGCGAATCCAGGCGCCACACGGGCTGGCCCACCTCATCGAATATCCAGACCGCGCCCAGCCCCACGTGGCAGACGGCCAACCCGCCCCTGGCGTCGAGCGCCATGCCATCCGGCCCGCCGCCGCCCGACATCTGGATATAGGTGCCGACCTTGGTCACCGTGCCGTGTTTTTTTACCAAAGGCACTCGCCAGATCGCATTGGCGCGCGTAACCGCCAGATAAAGGGTATCTTCGGCCAGGTTCAGTGCCAGCCCGTTGGGGCTGGGCACATTGTCCAGCAGACAATCCAGTCGGCCATCGGCCGCCAAGCGATACAGCCGGCCGGTGGGATCGTGATGGCCCGTTTGCCCCTGATCGGTAAAGTACAAGTCGCCGTTACTGGCGAAAACCAGGTCATTCGGTCCCTTGAAGCGCTGCACCAGGGCACGATCCAGGAACGGTTCGATGATGCCCCTGGCTGGATCGAACACCATCAGGCCGTTCTTGTTATCGGCGATGAACGCGCGGCCGTCGGCGTGAAAAGCCAGGCCATTGGGCTCGCCATCATATTCGAGCTCGCAGCTGATATTGCCTTGGCGACCGATCTTGAACAACCGCCCCCAGGGGATGTCCACGACCCAAAGGTTGCCGTGCGCATCAAAAGCCGGCCCCTCCAGGAAGGCGGGCGTGTCGGTGCCATGCAGTTGTACATCGATCCAGTTGGATTGCCTGCCGCTGACGTGAAAGCGTTGCGGAATGGAAGCGAATACTTCCATCTTCTTCGGTGGTGGCGGTGCGTACATGTGCGCTCAGTTCAGTTTGATGCCCAGTTCTTTCACCAACGGGCCCATCTGGGCGGATTCGTTGGCTACCAGTTTGACGAAATCGTCCGTCCCAATCCAGGTCGCGTCCAGGCCCAGTTCGTCCATCCGGGCTTTCAGTTCAGGCATCGCCAATACGGCTTGCAGGTCGGCGGCTATCTTTTCCTGGATCGCCTTGGGCAGGCCTGCGGGCGCCACCAACGCGTGCCACATCGGGGCAGCGGAATTCTTGAAACCCAGTTCACTCAAGGTGGGCACATCCGGCAGCGAGGGTATGCGCCGTGCGCTATTGGTGGCCAAGGCTCGCAGCTTGCCAGACTTCAGGAATGGCGGATACGCCGGCACGCCGTCCAGGCCCGATTGGATTTCGCCCGACAACATGCCGCGCATGACATCGGCGCCTGTCTTGTACGGCACATACTGCACATCGACGTCGGCATCCCGCAAGAAGCGTTCGGCAGCCAATTGCACACCCACATCCCCACCGCCCATCGTCAAGCGGCCCGGATGCTGTTTGGCCTGCGCCACAAACTCTTGCAGCGTCTCGGCGGGCAGTGTGTCATTGGCCACGATAATCAGCGGCACCGATGCAATCACACCGATAGGCGTGAAGTCGCGCTGCGGATCATAGGGCAGCTTTGAGAAGGCGAACGGGTTGACCGTCAAGGTCGAATTCATGGGTTGGAACAGGGTGTAGCCGTCGGGCTTGGCGCGTGCCGCCTCGGCCGCCGCAATGGCGGTATTCGCTCCGGGCCGGTTATCGATGACGATCTGCTGCCCCCAGCGTTCGCTCAGTTTCTGTGTGATGTGCCGTGCAGCGGCATCGGCAGTGCCGCCAGCGCCAAACGGCACGATCCATCGCACGGCGCGCGTCGGCCAGGGCTCTTGCGCGTGCGCAGCGGAAATGTTCAGGGCCAGCAAGGCAATTACAACTAGACGGATTCCGGACTGCATGATTGTCTCCTTGGATTATTGTTGTCTTCTGATGACGGAACTGCCACAGGCATCGGACACCATGGTGCCCGGCCCGCTGTACCACCCGAACTAGCTAGCCTCTTAGTGACTTGGCCTGCCTGCCGTAACCTGAAGCATCGACACGGACGTCGATCAAGCAAGGTCGTTCTGACTGAAGCGCCTGGCGCAATGCCGCTTCGTATTCGGCTTGTGTCTGCGCGCGATGCGCAAGCATGCCGAAGCCGCTTGCCACGGCGGCGAAGTCGGCGGCTGGCCATGAAACACCGGCGTCACGCATGCCGCGGTCACGCTGCTTCAAGGCAATGAGCGACAGCGTGGCGTCATTGAAGACCACCACGCAGAGTTTGGTCGCGGCCTGCGCGGCCGTGGCCAATTCGCCCGCGCACATCATCAAGCCCCCGTCGCCGGTAAAAGCAATCACCTGTTCGGCGGGGGCGTGCAGCGACCGCGCGATAGCCGCGGGCAACGCGTAGCCCATGGTGGCCAGCCCGTTCGAGATCAGCGCGCTGCCGGGCGCACGGGCCCGCCAGAACGCCATCGCCGAAAACATGTGAGCGCCTGCATCTACTGTCATGGCCGGCCGCGCCGGGCCCGCGATGTGCATGGCGGCCTCAACCACCTCCTGGGGCGACAATGCGTCGCCTGATCCGGGATAAGCCAATCGCGCCACCATGCGGGCACGAAGCCCGGCAATTTCGCCTGGCCCCCAGGAAGATTCGGTAGCCTCGGCAAGCAATGCCTGCAGCCCTGCCGCCAAAGGCCCATATATGCCCGCTGCGGGCTGCAGATAATGAACCGGATGGGCAGCCAGCGCAACGTCGATCACAGGTGCACGGTAAGGCCATGGCTTACCAATCAGTTCCACGGGGTCCAGGCCGCACAGCACGATCACATCCGCGGCATCGATACATTCGCGTTCCGCGGCCCCGCCGGTGAAATGCCCGACCATCCAGCCGCACTCGTCGCTGACCATGCCCTTGGCCTTGTAGGTCGTCAATATCGGACAGCGCAAACGCTCTGCCAGAGCCAGGACCTGGTCTGCCGCGCCAGCATCGCGCGCCTCCAGGCCCACCAGCAGCACGGGGCGCTTGGCGTCTTTCAGTAATCGCGCGGCATCGCCGTGCCCGACCACGGTGGTGGCATGGCCGGTCGTGGCCGTTGCAGGCGGGTTCCCGGGCACGGCTACCGTGCGCCTGGCCGCCTCGCTGGTCAGTTCCAGGTGCACTGGCCCCCAGGGGGGCAACAGCATTTTGCCGATCAGCGCGGCCAGCTCCGCGGCGGGGGCTTCGGTATCCAGCCTCGAACTGGCTTTCACTACCGCCGATGACATTAGTCGCTGATCGAACACCTGGTGCGTGTCGTACGCGGCACGTGCCGGCGTCCAGCCGTCGCTGATCAACAGCACGGGCGCACGATCCAATGCCGCGTGCGCCACCCCATTCATGGCGCTGGCCGTGCCCGGCCCTTGCGTGGTGATCACCACGCCGAACGCATTGCGGATCTCGGCATCCGCCGCCGCCATCAACGCCGCGCCGGTCTCGGTGCGGCAAAGCTGAAACGCAATGCCATGCCGATCGAATGCCTCGATCATGTCCAGCGAGCTTCCGCCCCCCGGTACGCCGAATACCCTTCGCACGCCGTGAGCCGCGCACACTTGCGCAATTGCGTCCGCCACCGTTGTGGTTTGCACGATCGCCACCTTAGACCTTGAGCACGAACGGATCCTGGATTTCATTGCTGGTTTCGCACCAGACGCTTTTGGTCTGCAGGAACTGGTCCACCGATTCCATGCCGTTGACCCGCCCTATCCCGCTGTGCTTGTAGCCACCGAATGGCGAATTGAACGCCATGGCCCGGTAAGTGTTTATCCAGACGGTTCCGGCCTGCAGGCGCTTGGCAATACCGTGTGCGCGGCGCAAATCGGATGTCCAGACCCCGGCCGCCAAGCCGAACTTGGTGCCGTTGGCCAGTGCCAGCACTTCTTCCTCGTCGCGAAAGGGCGTAACCGCCAGTACGGGCCCGAATACTTCTTCTTGCATGATCGGGTTGTCGGCCTTCAGGTGGTGCAAGATAGTGGGCTGGAAAAAGAAGCCTTGTTCCAGGCCCGGGACACTGGCGTATTGGCCGCCATACAATATTTCTCCGCCACCCTCGACAGCCTTGGCCACCATGGCCCGGTTCTTCTGCAATTGCGCCGCCGTGGCCGCGGGCCCCATTTGGGTGTCCGCCAACAGCGGGTCGCCCAGCTTGATGGCCTGAGCCCGTTGCACGAGGCGATCAACAACCTGCCCGTAGAGGCTTTCATGGATGTACGCCCGCGAACCAGCAATGCAGGTCTGCCCCGCGGCCGCGAAAATACCCGATAGCACGCCGGCCACCGCGTTCTCGACCGGAGCATCCTGGAACACAATGTTCGGACTCTTGCCGCCAAGCTCCAGGGTGCAACTGGCCAGCCTGGCGCCGGCGCGGGAGGCGATCGCGCGGCCGGCGGCGTCGCTGCCGGTAAAGCAGATCTTGGCCACCTGCTCATGCTCTACCAATGCCTCGCCGGCTTCCCGGGCGCCCGTCACCACATTCAGCACCCCTGCCGGGATGCCGGCCTCTTCAGCCAGCCGCACCAGTTCGAATGCCGAAGCAGAGGTCACCTCGGACGGCTTGAGCACGATAGTGTTGCCTGCGGCCAAGGCCGGCGCGCAACTCATGATGGAAAGAAAAGTCGGCGAGTTCCACGGCACTATTACGCCGACCACACCAATAGGCTCGCGCAGCGTGTAGTTCAGTACGCTTTGGCGCTCGACGGGAATCACGCGCCCTTCGATCTTGTCGGCCAAGCCGCCAAAGTAGTACAGCCATTCCTTTACGACGTTGGCTTGCGCTTTCATCTCGGCAAGCAGCTTTCCGTTCTGCGCCGATTCGAGCCGGGCAATGTCTTCGGCGCTGGCGGCGATTTTTTCACCCCAGGCCATCAATAGCCGGCCCCGGCGGGTCGGCGAGGCTGCACCCCAGCCGGACAGTGCCGTGGCGGCCGCTTGCACGGCCGCGTCGACTTCTTCCTTGCTGGATTCAACAAATCGGCCCCATTCCTGGCCCGTCGTGGGATTGATACTGACGAATGATCGCCCTGTTCTGGACGGTAGCCTCTTGCCCGCCACGTAGTTATCGAAGGTCCGGGTGGATTGCTTTTCAGTCTGCATGTCTGCCTCGGTGGATAAACCGGCCATCGACGCCCTGGATTCGCAGAGGCGAGCAGTGAAACGGTTTATTTTCCTATATATTTGTTCGTACAACTTTAGACTAAAGTTCTTGGGCAAGTCTGTCAATGGCTAAATACCCAGAAAATTCGCTAAGCTTTGATTTTTCCATTGTCTTTTTTGTACGTACTTTACAAGGCTTGCCGTTGTGACGATGGCCCGGCGCCTGGCCAGGACAAATTCCGCGGTTTGCCGATCATGC
>DASPIV010000451.1:0-2398 GCA_035628955.1 Bordetella sp. | reverse complement strand
TCGCCCAGGGTGTCGGCCGATTGGCCTCCCAGGGCATACACTGGCAGCCCGGCATCGCGGTTGCCCGCGACGAAGCCGGGCCATCCCATGGCTGGCTGGCCGGGATGCGAGGGGGTTGCAAGTACCGGCCCCAGCACCGCGAAGTCGGCGCCCAGGTCGCGCGCATGCACGATCTGGGCGTTGTCATGAGCCGAGACGCCCACCAGCGCACCCGCCGGCAGCTCGGGCCGCGCGTGCACCAGCGCCGCGTCGGCCCAGCGCAGGTGCACGCCGTCGGCCTGGCGCCACCAGGCGGCGGGGTGGACACTGTTGATCAGCAACCGGGCGCCGGCGGCGTGGCATTGTTTCAGGACCGCCTGCATGGCGTCGCGCAGCGAGACGGCACCCGGGCCGTCGGGCCAGTCGGGCTCGCGCAGTTGCACCAGTTTCAGCCCGCGCGCCAGCGCGCGGTCCAGGCGTTCCTGGAAGGCGGGCAGGCCGGCGCGGCCGCCGATGGCGGAAATACCGTAGGTGTCGGGCAGTTGCAGCCAGCGCAGCGGCGGCAGGGTGGCGGGCAGCAGGTCGCCCACCTGGCTGGCGTGGGCCGGGTCCACCCACTGCAGCCGCTGGTTTTCCAGGCCGCGCGGTTCGCCCTGCCAGCCGGTGACCCGGCAGAACGCCAGCCGCACCGTGGTGTGCGGATAGGCATGCACGTACGTGACCCAGGGCACGGCCTGCGTGACCTCGATGCCGATCTCTTCGCGCAGTTCGCGCGCCAGTGCCTGCAGCACGGTTTCACCCGGCTCGAGCTTGCCGCCGGGCAGTTCCCACCAGCCGGCCCAGGGTTTGCCTTCGGGGCGCTGCCCCAGCAGCAACTGGCCATCGGCGCGCAGGATCAGGCCAGCGGCCACGTCGATAATGCGATCAGACATGGCGCGCAGCCCAATCGCGGGCAAACTGGTAGGCCACGCGGCCCGAGCGCGAGCCGCGTTCCAGCGCCCATTGCAGGGCTTCGGCGCGGCAGGCCTGGATGTGTTCGGCCGGGCAGTCCAGTTCGCGCAACCAGTGATGCACGATGTCCAGGTAGTCGTCCTGCTTGAACGGATGGAACGACAGCCACAGGCCAAAGCGTTCGGACAGCGAGATTTTTTCTTCGACGGTTTCGCCCGGATGGATTTCGCCGTCGGGCTGGTGCCTGGCCTGCAGGTTCTCGCTCATGTATTCCGGCATCAGGTGGCGCCGGTTCGAGGTGGCGTAGATGAGCACGTTGTCGCCCGAGGCCGATACCGAGCCGTCCAGTACCGACTTCAGCGCCTTGTAGCCGGCTTCGCCCTCTTCGAACGACAGGTCGTCGCAGAACACGATATAGCGTTCGGGCCGCATGGCCACCAGTTCGACGATATCGGCCAGGTCGCCCAGGTCGGACTTGTCGACCTCGATCAGCCGCAGGCCCTGGTCGCCGTAGGCAGCCAGCATGGCCTTGACCAGCGAACTCTTGCCCGTGCCGCGCGCACCGGTCATCAGCACGTTGTTGGCGGGTTTGTTCTGCAGGAACTGGCGCGTATTGCGATCGATGATGCCTTTCTGGCGCTCGATGTGCTGCAGGTCGGCCAGGTCGATGCGGGCCACGTGGCGCACGGTGTCCAGCCAACCGCGCGCGCCGCGCTTGCGCCAGCGGTAGGCATGGGCAGACCAGTCGATATCGGGCGGCGCGGCCGGCAGCCAGGCTTCCAGTTGGGCCAGCACGCGTTCGGCGCGTTCGATCAGGACGGAAAAATCGGAAGAAGTCACGTCGGTGTCCGGATGCGGGGGTTCAGGAACGGTAGTCGGCGTTGATGCTGACGTACTCGTGCGAGAAATCGCAGGTGTAGACCGTTTCGTTGGCCTGGCCGCGCGCCAGCGCGATGCGGATCACGATCTCGGCCTGCTTCATCACGCGCTGGCCGTCGGCTTCTTGATAGTCGGGATTGCGTCCGCCGTCGCACGCCACCAGCACGTCGTCCAGCCACAGGCGCAGCCTGGAGACATCCAGGTCGTCGATGCCGGCATAGCCGATGGCGGCCAGGATGCGGCCCAGGTTGGGGTCGGACGCGAAGAAGGCCGTCTTGACCAGCGGCGAATGCGCTACCGAATACGCCACTTTCAGGGCTTCTTCGGTGGTCAGTGCATCTTCGACGCGGATGGTGATGAACTTGGTGGCGCCTTCGGCATCGCGCACGATCTTCGTGGCCAGGTCGAGCGCGGCGGCCGCCAGCGCGTCGCGCACCGCGGGGTAGTGCGGATCGGCTTCCGAGGCGATGTCGATGCCCGACTGGCCGGTGGCGGCGATGATGAACGAGTCGTTGGTCGAGGTGTCGCCGTCGACCGTGATGCGGTTGAACGAACGGTTGGCGATTTCCAGCGCCAGCTTGCGCAGCAC
>DASPIV010000450.1:0-3881 GCA_035628955.1 Bordetella sp. | reverse complement strand
TCGAGCAGCGCATCGGACAGCGCTTCGGCCTGCGCCTCGAGGCAATGAAGCACAAGTTCACGCATGGCGGATTCTTCCGGTAAGGCGGGCCACGACGGCCCGCCTGTGCATCATGGGCGCTGGGCCAGTTTGTTCTCTAGGTAATGAATGCTGGTGCCGCCTTCGATGAAACGGGCGTCCTGCAGCAGTTCGCGGTGCAGCGGGATATTGGTGGAAATACCTTCCACCACCATCTCGGACAGCGCGATGCGCATGCGGGCCAGCGCCTGGTCGCGAGTGTCGCCATACGTGATGACCTTGGCGATCATCGAGTCGTAGTTGGGCGGCACGAAATAGCCGTTGAAGGCGTGCGAATCAATGCGCACCCCGGGGCCGCCCGGCGTATGCCAGTTGGTGATGCGGCCAGGGCTGGGCACGAAGCGGAACGGATCTTCGGCGTTGATGCGGCATTCGAGGGCATGCCCCTTGAGCACGACGTCGCGCTGGCGCAGCAGGAACTTTTCGCCCGCGGCAATGCGGATCTGTTGCTGCACCAGATCGATTCCGGTGATCAGTTCAGTGACGGGGTGCTCGACCTGGATACGGGTGTTCATTTCAATGAAATAGAACTCGCCGTTCTCGTACAGGAACTCGAACGTACCTGCCCCGCGATAACCCATCTTGCGGCAGGCGTCGGCACAGCGATCGCCGATGCGCTCGATCAGGCGGCGGGCTATACCCGGCGCCGGCGCTTCTTCGATGACCTTCTGGTGGCGGCGCTGCATGGAGCAGTCGCGCTCGCCCAGCCAGACGGCATTGCGCCCGCCATCGGCCAGCACCTGGATTTCTACATGGCGCGGGTTCTCGAGGAACTTCTCCATATAGACTTCGGGGTTGTTGAAGGCCGCGCCGGCTTCGGAACGGGTCATGGCCACGGCATTGAGCAGCGCGGCCTCGGTGTAGACCACGCGCATGCCGCGCCCGCCGCCGCCGCCGGCGGCCTTGATGATGACGGGGTAGCCCACTTCGCGGGCCACGCGCACGATTTCCTGCGGGTCGTCGGGCAGCGCGCCTTCAGATCCGGGCACTACCGGCACGCCGGCTTCGATCATGGCGCGCTTGGCGCTGACCTTGTCGCCCATCAGCCGGATGGTTTCGGGGCGCGGCCCGATGAACACGAAACCACTTTTTTCGACCCGATCGGCGAAATCGGCGTTTTCGGACAGGAAGCCGTAACCCGGATGGATAGCCTCTGAATCGGTGACTTCGGCCGCCGAGATGATGGCGGGCATGTTCAGGTAGCTTTCGCGCGACGGCGCCGGCCCGATACACACGGACTCGTCGGCCAGGCGCACGTACTTGGCGTCGCGGTCGCCTTCGGAGTGCACCACCACCGTCTTGATGCCGAGTTCGCGGCAGGCGCGTTGAATGCGCAGCGCGATCTCGCCGCGGTTGGCGATCAGGATTTTTTCAAACATATCAGCAATCAGCCAATGACGAACAGCGGTTGGCCGTATTCGACGGGTTCGCCGTTCTCGACGAGGATTTCTTTGATGACGCCGGACTTGTCGGCTTCGATTTCATTGAGCAGCTTCATGGCTTCAATGATGCACAGCGGGTCGCCTTCCTTGACCGACTGGCCCACGTCGATGAAAGGCGCGGCGCCGGGGTTGGGCGACCGATAGAAAGTGCCCACCATGGGCGCCTTGACCACATGGCCTTGCACTGCGGGAGGGGCCTCGGGAACCGGCGCGGCGGGTGCCGGGGCAGCCGCGGCGGGCGCTTCGGGCATATGGTAGGCCACAGGCTGCAGCGTCTGGGAGAACTTGACGATGCGGACCTTGCCTTCGCCTTCGGTGATTTCAAGCTCGGCAATGCCCGATTCCGCCACCAGGTCGATCAGGGTCTTGAGTTTTCGGAGGTCCATAGAAGCTGCTTCCCGATTAGTTGTTAGCGGCGCGCTGCATCATGGCCGCGCCGTATCGCATATGAAGGTAGAGAGTGAATCCGGAGACTGGAATGCGCACTAATGCCGTGCCGCATAACGCACTGCCGCCTCGTAGCCGTCGGCACCCAGGCCGCAGACCAGGCCGACGGCCAAATCGGACAAGTAGGAATGCTGCCGGAACGGCTCGCGTTTATACAGGTTCGACAAATGTACTTCAACAAAAGGGATCGCAACCGCCGCCAGCGCATCGCGCACCGCCACGCTGGTATGCGTGTAGGCCGCTGCGTTGATGACGATGAAATCGGTACCGTCGTGGCGGGCGGCCTGGATACGATCGACCAGTCCGCCTTCGTGATTGCTTTGCCATGCGGCAAGACCGACGCCAAGCTGCGCGGCCAGAGCGTCCAGATCCTGGTTGATCTGCGCCAGCGTCAGGCTGCCATAGAGATGCGGCTCGCGCGAACCCAGCAGGTTCAGGTTGGGGCCATGCAATACCAGGATTTGTTGCGCCATAGGGTCGCGCCGGAAGGCCAGCCGCAAAGTGACGGCAAAACTATCGATAAACCGCCTTTTTACGCCTATTCACATCATTTGTCCAACAGATACGGCCAGGCGGCACCGTATTGTTACTAGCCCTGCGAGCGTGAATCAGGCGGCCAGGCCCTGCAGGGTACGGTCGAGATCGTCCAGTTGAATCTGGCCCAGAATTTTACGGTTAATTCGGCCATTTGCGTCGAAAACCAGCGTAAATGGCAACCCGCCAGCCGGGTTGCCCAAGGTGCGCAGGGTATCTATGGCCCCGCCGCCCATGACCAGCAAGGGATACGACACCGGCACTTTTTGCAGGAATTGCCGCATGTTTTCGGCCTTATCGACGCCAATACCCACAAACTGGATGCCGGCGTGCTTTTCGTGCAACGCCTGAAGCTCGGGCATCTCTTTCACGCACGGCGCGCACCAGGTTGCCCAGAAATTGACCACCATGGGGCGGCCCGGCCAGTCGGCCAGGGTGTGCGGCTTGCCATCGAGGTCGGGCAGCGACAGCGCGCGCAAGGCGGCGACCGGATCGCCGGTGGCGGGCGTGGAAGCGTCGGGGACGGCGCCGGCGCGGCTGCGTTCGCGGTAGGCATAGCCGCCGGCGGCTGCGGCCACGGCCGCTGCGGCGCCGGCGTACAAGAAAAGGCGGCGATTCATGGCCCGATCATAACCGCAGGCGCCGGACGGTGGTGGGCAAGCCTCTACAATGCGGCCAGGAGAACATCAATGCACCTGCACATTCTTGGCATCTGCGGCACTTTCATGGGCGGGCTGGCGCTGATCGCGCGGGCGGCCGGGCACCGGGTCACGGGCTGCGACACGGCCGTGTATCCGCCGATGAGCACCCAATTGGCCGAGCAGGGCATCGACCTGATCGAGGGCTACGGCGCCGACCAGCTTGCGCTGGCGCCCGACCTGTACGTGGTCGGCAACGTGGTGACGCGCGGCAACCCGCTGATGGAAGCCATTCTGGACGCGGGTGCGCGCTATGTGTCGGGCCCCCAGTGGCTGGGCGACAACGTGCTGCCCGGCGCCCATGTGCTGGCGGTGGCTGGCACACACGGCAAGACCACCACCAGTTCGATGCTGGCCTGGATACTCGAGGCGGCCGGCCTGCGGCCCAATTTCCTGATTGGCGGGGTCGCGCACGACCTGAAAGTATCGGCCCGCTACGATCCGGCGGTGCAGCCATTCGTGATCGAGGCCGACGAATACGACACCGCCTTCTTCGACAAGCGCTCGAAGTTCGTGCATTACCGTCCGCGCACGGCCATTTTGAACAATCTGGAATACGACCACGCCGACATCTTCCCGGATCTGGCGGCCATCGAGACGCAATTCCATCATCTGGTGCGCACGATACCGGGGCGCGGCCGCATTGTGCTGCCTACGGGCAGCGCCGCGCTTGACCGGGTCA
>DASPIV010000449.1:0-10829 GCA_035628955.1 Bordetella sp. | reverse complement strand
GTAGTAGCGGGTCTGGGCCTGGCTGATGTCGGCACCCATGTCCCGGACATGTCCCAGCAGGTGGCCCTTGGCGTTCTGCGACCGGAAACTGCCCAGATGAGACCCTATGCCCAGATAGGCAATGGCCGAATCCCCTTTGCCATAGCGATCCACCGGCAGGCCGCGCAGCAGTACAAACCCGCGCCCCTCGAGAATTTCGTGCAGGACCTGGCCCAGCTTGCGGGAAAACCTGGGCAGCGGGAACGTCCGCGGGCTGATGTCCGCCATCGATAACCCCCCCGCATGGAAAGAACGAAGCGCCTGGTCGAGCTCGTCGATATCGTCAGGCTGCAGCGTGTGTATCCATTCAGGGTTGGCATTCATGTCGGGGCCGTACCAGGCCGCCGGCCCTTGCACAACCGGGGGCACCTTGCTGGAAGAATCGTCGTTCACCGTGTCCATGTTTTTTCCTTGATAGAAATCAGACATCTGCGTAAAACTCTAAACGTAGGGTCGCCTCGATACAAACGAATAATTTCTATTCATTAATTGACTTATTCAATGGCCAACGTCACCCTGAAACAGATCCGCGCTTTCGTGGCGGTTGCCGCCGAATCCAGCTTCACGCAGGCGGCCAACAGCCTGCACGTCACCCAGTCGACCCTGACCTCGTCGGTCAAGGCGCTGGAAGACGAGATCGGCATGCAGATGTTCGACCGCTCTACCCGCGCGGTCGTGCTGACCCGCCAGGGGTCGATGTTCCTGCCAGCGGCCCAGAGGGTGCTGCGTGACCTGGAAGATGCGCTGGACGACCTGCGCATGGTGGCCGACCGGGAACGCGGATCGGTATCTGTCTGTGCCGCGGGCTCGTTCATTACCTACGTGCTGACGCCGGCCTTGATGAGCATGGCATCCCAGCATCCCGGCATACACACCCGGCTGACCGAGGGCACGACCCAAAGCGTCGCGCAGCAGGTGCTGTCGGGCGAGGCGGACTTCGGCGTGACCACCCTGTTCGAGCCGATTCCCGACCTGGATACCGCCCTTCTGCTCACCGATGCTTACGGAGCGGTGTGTTCGGCGACACACCCCCTGAACGGCGAAGCGACGCCGCTGACTTGGAACAAGCTGTCGCGCCACACCATGATCCGGATGAGCAAGGCCAACGGTATTCGTACCTTGCTCGACAGAGAGGCCAAGCTTGCCAGGCTGTTCAAGAGCAGCACGGCCTATGAAGTCAGCGGCGTGGCCTCTCTGCAGGCCTTGTTGAGCCAGAGCTTCGGCTACAGCGCGCTACCCGTGCTGGCGGCCAAATCGCTGGTGATGGACGGCCTGCGCTTCCATCTGCTGACGCGTCCAGGCTTGCGCCGTGAGCTCTATGTGGTCAAGAAAAAAGGCCGCAGCCTTTCTCCGGCGTCGGTCGCGCTATTCCGGGCCATGATCGACGCCCTTGAAAACATGGCGCCGGACGCCGCGGTGGAGATCGCCTTCACCCGGGACGAGATCCGGGCGTTCTGCGGCATCTGAGCGTGCGCTGGCCGGCCTTCAGGACGGCCCAAGCGTGAAGACGCGGCCCAGGTCCCGGTAAGCACTCCGTTCCTGATCGGGCGCCGGCTTGCAGTACACGCCAATCCGCCGCGACGGCTGCACGCCGGCCTTGCGCAGCCCCACCAGCATCTCGGCTGTCTTGACGGCGGTGGCCACGGTATCCAGCACCAGGGCGCCATCGATGTCGGTCAGGCCCGCGCGATGGGCCAACGTGGCCAGGAAGGCCGGCGCCGGAATGATGACCGAAGCACCGTCGGCAACGGCCCGTGCCGCTGTCAGGCGGAATTTCTCGAGCAGCGGCCCCGGCTGGATGAGCGAGGTGGCGATTTCCTCTTCGGTGGCAGGCACGATGTAGGGGCCGCGCAGATAGCGGCCGGCAACACCATAGCGCTCGACCTGTTCGCCATAGACCTCGGTGAATGCCGGTGAACTGGTCACCACCGCGTACAGCCGGCCCATGGTCATAGCCATGCGATAGGAAACCTCGCTGATGCCGACCACCGGGATGTCGAGCATGCTCTTGCCCTCGTGCAGGGCGACATCCAGGGTGCAGCCGATCACGAAGGCGTCGTAACCCTCGGCCTCTGCCCGACGCATGTTGGCCAGAACCTGGGCGTTCTGGTAGTACTGCAGCGACCGCCAGTTCTCGATGTCGCGCAGCATCACAGGGATGCCGGCCACCCGCAGTTCGACATCCGGGGCCAGTACATTGCGGCACTGCAGCGCCAGCGTTTTTCCGTACTCATCCCAGACTGGCTCGTAACCATAGCTGCTGGCACTTTGATACCAGATCTTCATCGCCGCCTCCTTGAACAAGCGGGCCAGCGCCGGGCCGGCCCTGCTCTGTTACCCGGCCAGCCTGTCGAGGCCGTAGAACCGCAGCACGTCCCGGACGCGCTCGCGCGGCGGCGCGGCACCAAAAAAACCATGACGCGTCTGCGCCAGGCCGGTCGTGCGGCGCAGATCGGCCAGCATCTCGGCTGTCTTGATCGTGACGGCCAGGCCATCGACGATGGGCACGCCGTCGACCTCGCCCACGCCGTTGACGGCCAACAGCACATTAAGGGGCATTTCACCCGGCACGATGACGTCGGCGCCGCGCGCGATCATAGCGCGCGCCGCAGTTCGGAAGCGATCGATCAAGGGGCCGGGATGATCGAACGCGGGCAATACGTCCTGAAACGTGAAGCCGACACCGCTCACACCCGCGCAACGGCCGGCCAGGCCGTACTGCGCGATCTGCTCGAGCAGCAGCGGTCCCATCGATTCTATGAACAACAGCACGCCGAAACGACGCCCCATCTGGCAGGCCAGGTGGCAACTGGTTTCGCCATATCCCACTACCGGAATGTCGACCAGCGTACGGATCTCGCGGATCATGGGGTTGGGGATGGTGCACATGGCAAAGGCGTCGTAGCCCTCTTCTTGCGCCTGAAGCGCCTGGACTATCCACTGCAGGCCGTGGATACCGAACAACGCCGCGTGGCGCAAGTCGGTGCCGGGATAGTTGCTGCTGTAGGTGCCAGGAAGCTGGCCGTGCATGTCGACCTGAGTGTCGGCATGCACGATCTTGCGGATGTGGCTGTCCATGGCGCCCGCATAAGCGGGCAGGTCTTCAAGAACGGTAAAGCTCTGGTGCCAGATCTTCATACCCTGCTCCGTAAAGGCGCCGCTACGCGTATGGCGCTGAAAATATAAAGGCTACCTGGTGCGGGGTCCGGCGACATCGGCATTCTTTACCAGTTCGCGCAGGGTGCCGGTTTCGCCGGCGATATAGGCGGCATACTCGTCCGGCGTATTGCCGCCGGGCAGCACACCCATGCCGCGAATGCGCTTGGCCACCGCGGGATCCTTCAGCGACGCCGCCATGGCTTGCTGCAGCTTGTCGATAATTTCCCTGGGCGTACCTGCCGGGGCCATCAGTCCCACCCAGGCACCCGATTCGTAGCCCGGTACGCCGGATTCGCCGATGGTGGGCAGGTGCGGGCTGAGCGGACTACGTTCCTTGGACGTCACGGCCAGCGCCCGCAAAGCCCCGGACGTCATGTGGGGCACGATGGCGGGAAAATACTCGATCTCGAAATCGAGCCGGCCGGCGATCAGGTCGAGCAGCGCCGGCCCGGATCCGCGATAAGGCACGTGAACAGCCTGGATGCCGCTCTTGTAGGTAAACATGGCGCCGCTGAGGTGGCTGAAGGCGTCGATGCCGGCAGAGCCGAACTTCAGTGGCCTGGCGGGGTCCTGTCCGGCGGCGATCAAGTCCTTTATCGAGTGGTAGGGCGAATCCTTGTTGACGGCAAGCACGCCAGGGCCATGCGCAATCAGCGTGATCGGGGCAAAGCTCTTGGAAGGATCATAGGGAATATCCTGGCGCGTGACCGGAGAAATAGTGATGGGCCCAGGCGTTGCTGCCAGCAGGGTGTAGCCGTCCGGTTCCGCGCGTGCCACCTGGTGGGCGCCAATGGTGCCGCCCGCTCCGGTTACGTTCTCGACCACAAAAGACTGGCCCAGGCGCTTACCCAGTTCGTCGGCGGCCAACCGGGCCAGCATGTCGGTAGAAGCCCCGGGCGCGAACGGAACGACGACGCGCACGGGACGCGAGGGATAGGCACCGGCCTGGGCCGGGCCACTGACGGCGCACCAAGCCAGTAGCAGGCCGGCGCCGGCCAGGCGCGCAAGGGCGCTTGCATTGATGGACATAGTCTCCTCCTGAAGTCTCTTGCATCATGATTCGTTCTAATCTCAAGAGCCGTTCTGGTCTTCGATGTGACTGCACCAGCAACCGCCAAAGCCGCAACCTTCTGTGTGCACCGCCCCCACCACGAGACCATGCGCGATGTCAGCGGGATCGTCATGCCCGGGAAACAAGCGAAAGCGCGGTGCGGCGTTCAACATGCGCTTCAGGGCAGATTTTTCCGCGCGCCGCGACACCACGAAATTGGCACTGGTGGCCGGATCGGCATCGAGCACGCGCGGCGCCAGCAACTGATGCTTGACGCTGTACACAAGGTCGCCGCAAAAACAAGCCAGGCCGTCGTCGGTATCGACGTAGATCATCATCGACCCTTCCGTGTGCGCGTGCGCCGCCACGCAGCGGATACCTTCCATCACCTGCTCCGATTCGACCAGATCGAGATCGAGCAACCGCAAGGCGCGCGGCATATGCAGGCGGTCGACCAGGTGCTTGATGTCTTCGGGCGGATAGGAAGGACCGGAAAGGCCGGATACCGAATACTCCAGCTCGCGGCGATTCACCACCACCGTTGTCTGCGCCGGGAAAATGTGGGTCTGCCCGGCGTGGTCGATATGCAAGTGGGTATGCAGCACATAGCGCACGTCGGCGGGCTGGAGGCCGCATTGCGCCAGCTGGGCGGCCAGGCGCTGCCGGGGAGTTTCCACACCGCGCGCGCGGTCGCCCAGACGCTTGAGGATATCCGGTGAACGGAAGCCGGTATCGATGACCACGGCATCCTTTCCGTTAGTCAGTAGCCACCCTTGCACCGGCACGCGTACCACGGCGGCTTTCTCGTCAGTCGCGATGAGACGGCTTTTGTACAGTTCCACCTGGCCCAGATCCAGGTGCTGGATTTTCCATGTCATCGTGGCTGCCCCCGCGGCATACCCAGGCCCAGCACGCCCGGATTCAGCGTGTGGTTCGGATCAGTAATGGCCTTGACCTGCGTCAGCATCTGCCAGGCAGTCTGCCCCGCCAGCGCATCGGCATAGGGATAGGTCTTGGCCCATTGCACGTGAAACGAACCCATCTCGCGAAACATATGGGTAAGGCGATAGCGGAAATCGATCGCGGCCGCTGTGCGCTCGGCGTCCTCGGCAATGCCTGCCGAGCGGGCGCGCCTGTCTTCGGTGGCATAGTGCATACGGTAGGGGCCAAGCGGACGCTTCCAGAAAATGACGGGCTCTATTCCCCAGAAATGTCCGTGCAGCAAAGAATTGCAAGCCACGCGAATGCCGTGGCGTTGCAGCACCGCGCGATTCTCGAGCAGGAATTTCTCGAACGCCTCCATTGCCGGCACCGCCCGCGATGCCGCGAATTTGGCATTGATGGGAAAATTCACCTCGCCTTCACGGTTGGCCATGATTTCGCCGACGTTCAGGAAAGGGCCATAACGCAGGCCGAACGGAATGGTGGTAGGCACCCGCTTACCGCCATGGGCCCGCATCAGGCGCTCGATTTGCCGCTCCATGCGGTCGGCGGCGGCCTGGTCGTGTGCCTCGGCGCTGTAGTACATGATGTTGGTCAGGCCGTCGAGAAAGCCCAGCCCCTTGGGGTGCCAGGCGCGCAACAGATTGCGCCAGGCACGCCACTTGTTCGGATGATCGGCCAGGAATGCACCCACCATGCGACGTTTCTCTTTTTTGTCTGGCGGCGGATGCTTGGCGTACTCGCTGACAAAGTGGCCGTCGAATGCAAAGGCCTCGGTCTGCAGCCCAGTCTGCGCCAGCGCGGCCTGGCCGCGAACCAGATCGAGGCGATTGTCAAAGGCGACGCAGCCGAACGACACCTTGGGCGTCGGCTCCAGCAACAAGTGGACCTTGGTCTTGATTCCGAAGGCACCCGAGTCGCACAGGAACATGCCGGTCAGGTCCGGGCCGTTATAGCGGTAGATTGGCGGCGTACCCCGCGTTGCCCACGAGCCGGTACGCAGGATGCGGCCGTCGCCCAGCACCACCTCCAGGCCCAGCACGTGCTCTGCCAGCGTGACACGGCCCATGCCGGTGGCGTTCTGCGACAAACCCCCGCCGACCGTGGCGTGGTTGCCCGACAAGGTTCCGATGTAAGGGGTTCGGAAACCGGTGCCGCGCAGCGCCGCACGCAGGGCGGCCCAGGTAACGCCCGTCTCCAGTGTGACGTATCGGTCTTGCGTATTGATCTCGATGATGCGGTCCAGCCCCGTGGCATCCACAATGAGGGTGTCCGGCCGCACCGGCACATGGCCCCGGGTATAAGACATGGCGCCACCGCGCGTGTTGACCGCCACGCCGGCCATGTCGGCGGCCTGCACAACGGCAGCCACCTGCTCGGCGGCGCGGGGCTTGACGACCGCCAACGCTATTTCGCCGGGCTCTTCGGAAAAGTCCAGCGAATAGAAGCAGCGGCGCTCGAGGTCTGTCAGGACCGCGTCGGCCCCCACAATGGCAGCAAGGCGTGCGATCAGGTCGGCATGATTGATCCGATCCGCGATGGGCTGCACCGGACTAGAGAAGGCGCTTGAGTTTGCCATGGGCGATCCACTCCTTCAATGTGCTGCGCTGCACTTTGTTGGTGATGGTGGTGGGAAAGGCTGCCGTGGCGTAGATCGCCTTCGGTACCTTGAATCCCGCCAGCCGTTGCCGCATTTCGGTGTACACCTTGTCCCAGTTGACGACCAGCGTATCCAGCACCACCGCGGCGGGAACTTCGCCCAGGCGCTCATCGTCCAGGCCCAGCACGCAGACCTGGCCCAGGCGGCAGTGGTCGTGCATGACGTGTTCGACTTCGGCTGGAGCGAAGTTCTCGCCGCCGCTGCGGATGATCTCTTTGGTCCGCGCCATATAGGTGACGACGCCCTGTTCGGACAGCACGCCTATATCGCCGGAACGCAGCCAGCCGTCGGCGGTAAAGGCCTGGGTGTCGGCGTCCGGGCGATGGAAATAGCCGGGCGTCACCGTCGGCCCCTGCATCTGGATCTCGCCGATGGCGCCCGGCGCCAGGGGTTCGCCGCTGTCGGGGTGGCCGATACGCAAGCGATTGCCGGGTTGTGGCCGGCCGTTGGCCGAGATGCGCAGCTCCAGCGGATCGTCTGGATACCACATGGTGAACTGGCCGCAGGTCTCGGTCATGCCGTAAAGGTTCGAGATACCGGGGATATCCAGTTCGTCGTGCAACCGCAGCAGATACTCGCGGGTGCCCAGGTCATGGGCAATCTGCAGGGTGTGCAGCTTGTCCCGCGCACGGCGGTCTTTCAGCGCCAACACATCCCGCAGGTAAATCATGTGTGCAACATCGCAGCGATGCCGCTGCACCAGATCGAGGAAGTGTTCGGGATTCCAGATCGACATCGAGGTCAGGGTGCAGCCTGCCCATAGGCATGTCGTCAACGCATGCATGCTGCCGCTGCAGTGAAAGAACGGGCCGGCGCTGATGAAACGGCTGGAGGGCGTCAGGCGCTGGCATCGCGCCACGTAGGCGGCGGTGCGCAAATACGCATCGGTGGTCAGCAGCACGCCCTTGGGCCGGGACGTCGTGCCCGAGGTGTACTGGATGCACAGCAAACCGGCATCGAGGCCGCCAGCGTCCAATGTCTGGCGCCGCGGTGTGCCGGCCCTGTTCCACTTCCCGGCGCCACGCGGCGGGGGCGCCAGCACCAGCACGCCGGACGCCGTGCCACCCAACCGATCCGCAGCCTGCTCGAAATAGTGGCGGCCACGGTAGCTCGCGCTGGTCAACAGCACGTGCGCGCCCGCATCGCGCATGATGCCCTCGAGTTCGTCCGGGGTAAGCCGCGTGCTGATCGGCACCGACACGCCCCCCAGCCTATTAATGGCGATGAACAAAGCCGCCCATTCGACGCAGTTGTGCATCCACAGGCCCACCCTGTCGCCGGGCTGCACGTGCGGGCCGAGTACCTGCGCCATGTGCCGCACCAGATCGGCCAGATCGCGCCAGGTAACGGTGTCTTCGTCGATGCGCAGGGCAATTCGATCGCCGAACTGCTGCGCGTTGCAGGCCAACAGCGTCGCCACGCCCGGCATGCTGCCGGATACAAAAGCGTTATTCATCGGGCATGGCCACGACGGCGAACGCCGGATTGTCGGGAAAGGGATGTGGCACGGCAGGTCCGCCACGCAGCGGCAGCACGCCGATGGCAAACCCACCGGTGGACTCGGCACCGTTCTGGTCCAGTAGTTGCACACGCAATACCAGGAACCCCAAGCCCTCGACCACCTGCTTGCCGATCACTTCGGCGCGGCCGCTGATGCTGTCGCCAGCCAGGTCGAGCTTCTTGTAGCGAAAGCGCAGCCGCCAGGTCCAGCCCAAGGCCCCCAGGCCATCTTTGACCAACTGAACCAGCACATGCTGCTTCCATGAACCGTTGATGACCACATCGGGCAGGCCGTCATGGCCTGTGGCAAAACGCTGGTCATAGTGGATACGATGAAAATTCTCGACCGCGGCGGACCAGCGCATGATGTGGGAAGTCGTGATAGCCCCTTTGTCGAGGGTGCCCAGTACGTCGCCGACCTCGACGTCTTCGTAATAGCGTGCGGCCAAGATCATCTCCAGATCAGCGTTTGCCGATTGACCAGCAACGGCTCGCCGGACTCGGTGCGGTAGCTGGTTTCGACGACAACCAGCAGCATCATGCCGTTCTTCGACTGCTTCAGGCGCACGTCGGCATAGCGCGGCGTAACGACGCAGCGCTCGCCCAGCTTCAGGTTTCGGTAGAAGACCAGCTCGTTGCCGCCGTTGAGCAGCCGCTTGTACGGCATGTCGATGGGTGGCAGGCCGAACGTCACGCCATCGTTGCCAGCAGTGCCGTCGCTATCCGGGTCATCCTGCACCGCGCGCAACGGATCGGGCGCGCCGGCCGGTGTGCGATAGGCATGCGCCGGATACAGCGGCGGCGCCACAACGCTTCCATGCGGGGTCTGCGCGGCGTGCGCATCGTCGTAGTAGGCGGGATCCGGGTCCATGATGGCCTGGGTAAACCGCCGCAGCGTGTCGCGTTCGAGCGGCATGGGGGCCACTTTCGGCTCGCCGGCCAAGCCGATGTATCGGTCGTAGTTTTCCTGGCGGTCGGCCAGGGTGTTCGTAGCGGTGCTCATGGCGTAGCGGCCCCGGTCAAGACGCTTGCGCGGCGTTGTTGCGATAGTCCTGCAGATTTCCGCCGCGCATTACCTTGCCAGGCAGCGAATGGCCGACGATACGTTCGGCCTCGCGCGCGATGTCCACCAGGCGGGGCAGGTCGATGCCGGTTTCCACGCCAATTTCCTGGCACATGTGCACCAGGTCTTCGGTAGCGATATTGCCCGGAGCATCCTTGAATCCGGCGTAGGGGCAGCCGCCCAGGCCCGCGACGGCCGAATCGAAATCGTCCACGCCAAGTTCCATGGCGGCGAAGGCGTTGGCCAGACCCATGCCGCGGGTATCGTGCAAATGCAGATTGATCCGCTTGTCGGGCCATTTGTCGCGCACGCTGCCCACCAGGCGGCGAATGGAAACAGGAGTGGCCCACCCCATGGTATCGGCCAACTGGATCATATCGATGGCCAGGCCATTTTCGTCGGCCAGGAATTGCAGGCGCGAGATCAGGCGGATCACGTGATCCGGATCGATGCTGCCTTCATAGTTGCAGCCGAACGCGGCCATGACGCTGATTTCGCGCGCTACCACGCCGAGATCCTTGAAGGCTTCAATGCGCTTCTCGGTTTCGGCGTAGGTGTCCTCAATGGTGCGGTTGGTGTTGCGCTTGGAAAAGGTCTCGCTGGCCGTGACGCTGAGGCTGCCTTCCACCAGCAGCTTGCCGGTCTTGAGTGCCCGCACGACCCCCTGCGTGTTCAGGTACACGCCGGTATAGGAAGTGCCCGCGCTTGGCGTAAACCCTGCCACCACCGCCTCGGCGTCGGCCATCTGCGGCACCCATTTCGGGTTGACGAACGAGGTCACCTCGATCTCGTGAAAATTACACTCCGACAGCATATCGATCAGGCGGATTTTCTCTGCTGTGTCGACCGGATTTTTCTCGATTTGCATGCCCTCTCGAGGCCCGAGTTCATGGATAGTGATGCGTTTAGGCAGGCTCATTGCACTTCTCCCGATGTCATTCATGGCGGATGTTGGCCTTGCGGACCACGCCGCCCCATAGTTCGAAATCGCTCTCGACCAGGTCGCGGAACCCGGCCGGGCTCATGGCTTCCGGTTGCAGGCCGTTCTTGATAAGCGTCTCGAGCACCGCCGGGTCGGTCAACACGTCGTTGAGGGCCTGATTCAGCTTGCTGACCACGGGCTCTGGCAGCTTGGCCGGTCCGAAAATGCCCAGCCAGGCACGTGCGGAGATCGGCAAGTTCTGTGATTCGAAGGTCGGCAGGTCTTCAAGACCGGGAAACGGTTTTTGCAGGGCAACGCCCAATATCTTTACCTTGCCGGCCCGGTAGTTGGGGTCGGCCATGGTCAGGGGTACCATCATGACGTCGACTTGGCCGGCCAGAATCGCGGTCATGGCCGGCGCCGCCCCCTGGAACGGCACGTGCAGCAATTTGATGCCGGTGGATGTGTTCAACATTTCCATCGCCACCTGGGA
>DASPIV010000448.1:0-3799 GCA_035628955.1 Bordetella sp. | reverse complement strand
CACGCCGTAGGTGGTCATGGGCAGTGCGAATCCGCCGCTGGCCTCGGGCAGCAGGCCGCCCAGCAGCCCGAAGTCGCACTGCCCATGCCCACCTACGGCGTGCTGATCGCCGAGGTCGCGCGTGTGTGGCCGTCGTTGCGCAGTGTCGTCAGCACCAGCAACCTGGCCGCGTCCGTGCTGGCCGATGGCGGATCGCCAGCACTGAAAGACAAGTATCTTCCTCGCATTCTCAGCGGCGAAGCTATCGCCAGTTTTGCCTTGAGCGAGCCCAATATCGGCTCTGACGCCGCCAATATCGAAACACGCGCTACCGTCACCGGGCAGGGCTGGAAGGTCAGTGGCCGCAAGCTCTATATCAGCCTGGGGCCAGTGTGCGAACTGGGCGTGGTGTTCGTGCGCACCGGCGCAGCCGGTAAACGGCAAGTGTCGTGCCTGCTGTTCGAGCGCGACATGCCGGGCTTCTCGGCCAGCCCGATTCCCAAGATGGGAATGCACAGTTGCCCCCTGGGCGAGTTGTTGTTCGACGAGGTGGATATCCCGCGCGGCAACCTTATCGGCCAGGAAGGCGGCGGGTTCTCGCTGGCCAAGAAGTACCTGAATATCGGGCGCTGCGTAGTGGCCTTTTCGGCGCTGGGCATTGCCCAGGCCGCGTGCGACGCGGCGGTGCGGTACGCCGGCGAGCGGGTCCAGTTCGGCAAGCCCATCGCCAGCTTCCAGCTGGTGCAGCATATGATTGCAGACATGCTGACGCTGGTGGAAACCTCGCGGCTGATCTGCTACCGGGCCGCGGCCGCCCTCGACCAGGGTGCTGCGGACAGCCAGCTGTTGTGCTCGATGGCCAAGCGCTACGCTACCGATGCGGTCCTGCGCGTGGCCGAGCAGTCGATGCAGGTGCATGGGGGGGCGGGCTACACGGCCTTGTTCCCGGTCGAGCGTTATTATCGCGACGCACGGCACCTGAGCATTGCAGAAGGAACCAACCAGATCCAGTCGCTGCTGATCGCACAGGGGGTACTGGGCGTCTCGGCCTTGAAATAGCCGGCGGCAGCTTGGGCGTGCCCCCATCTAAACCGAATTCCACCGCCAACCATCTATTTCTATGCCTCAGACTCTTCCGACCGCGCAACGTGTGCTTCAAGTGTTCGAAGTCTACGCCAGGGAACGCCGGCCATTGAGCAATTCAGAGATGGCCCGCCTGCTCGGGCTGGCGGACAGCAGTTGTTCCGACCTGCTGTATACGCTGCGGCAGGCCGGCTACCTGCTGCGGGCGCCCAAGACCCGGTTCTTTCATCCGACAGCGCGGTTGCTCGACGTGGCCAAGGGCATTGCGGCGGCCGATCCGATGCAGATATTCGCCGCCGAAGCGCTCGAGATCCTGAGCCGGCAATCGGGCGAATCGTCGATGTGCGCGCACCTGGACGGCAATCGCGTGCAGATATTCGCCTGCCAGGAAAGCCCGCGCGCGCTGCGCTACGTGCTCAAGCCCGGCACCATGGTCGACATCCACACATCGGCCTTGGGCAAGGCCTTGCTGAGTACCGTCGACGACAAGACGCGCGAAACCCTGATCGACAGCCTGGTCCTGACGCCCACCACCAGCAAGAGCATCGTCGACAAGGCCGTGCTGCGCGCGCAAATACTCGAGGCGCGCGACAAGAAATATTCCTATACCAAAGACGAAGGCAATGAAGGCGTATTCGCCATCGGCATCGCCGGCTATGTCGGAGGCCAATTGACTGCCATGTCTCTGGTCGGGCCGACGTCGCGCATGGAACAGAATTTCGACGCCAATGTCGAGATCCTGCTCAAGGCGCGCGTCGAATTCTTCGATTCGTAATCACCGTTGCTGACACTAGGAAAAACATGCCGGGGCCATTGAACGGACTGCGGGTACTGGAGCTGGCGGGAATCGGGCCGGGCCCGTTCTGCGCCATGATGCTGGCCGACCTGGGCGCGGAAGTGGTCCGCGTCGATCGCAAGACTGCCGGGTTCCTGGGCGGCGGCGGCACCATCGTCGACCGCGGGCGCCGCTCGATTGCGCTGGATATCAAGCAGCCGGATGCCACCGGCATCGTGCTGGATCTGGTCGACTCGGTCGATGCCCTGATCGAAGGGTTCCGTCCCGGCGTCATGGAAAAACTGGGCCTGGGCCCGGACGTCTGCCTGCGGCGCAACCCGCGGCTGGTCTACGGGCGCATGACGGGATGGGGGCAGACCGGACCCCTGGCCCATGCGGCCGGGCACGACCTGAACTACATCGCCGTGACGGGGGCGCTGCATGCCATGGGCCACGCCGACAGGCCGCCCGCGCCACCCCTGCACTTGCTGGGCGATATCGGCGGAGGTGGAATGATGCTGGCGCTGGGCATCGTGTCGGCCGTGCTCGAAGCGCGCCAAAGCGGCAAGGGCCAGGTCGTCGACGCCGCGATCTGCGACGGCGTTTCCACGCTGGCCACGGCCTATCATGGCATGCTGGCCAACGGCAAATGGGGCCTGGGCCGGCAGGCCAACATGCTCGACGGTGGCGCACCGTTCTATGGCTGCTATGCCTGCGCCGACGGCAAGTTCATTTCCATAGGCGCGATCGAGCCGCAGTTTTATGCCTTGCTGCTCGAGCGGTGCGATATCAGCGATCCTGATTTCCAGGCGCAATGGGATCGCGAGCAATGGCCGGCCTTGCGAGCCAAGCTGGAAAAGCTCTTTGCCGCAAAGACGCGCGACCAATGGTGCGACCTGCTCGAAGGCACCGACGCCTGCTTCGCGCCCGTGCTTGATTTCGAAGAGGCCCGTGCCCACCCGCACTACCAGGCCAGGAACGGGTTTGTGGAAACCAGCGGCATTACCCATCCCGCCCCTGCGCCGCGCTTCAGCCGCACCCAGGGCGCGCCTGGGCCTGTTTTTCCGGCCGGCCATCACACCGAGGCCCTGCTGGCCGAACTGGGACGGTCCGCCGAAGACATCGATCGCCTCAGGCAGTCGGGCACGATTGCCTGATGCTCAACATGCCGCTAGCGGCGCAAGGAGAAGACATGCAGGCAGCCAGCCGGTCATACCAGGCGGTGCAGTATGCGGTGGCCGACAATGTGGCTACGCTGACGCTGAACCGGCCTGCCCAGCGCAATGCCCTGGACCAGGCAATGCGAGAAGAGTTGGGCGACATCGTGGCCGCCGTCCGCCGCGACCGCGAGATCAAGGTACTTGTCCTGCAGGGCGCCGGCGGGGCTTTTTGCGCGGGCGGAGACATCCGTACCATGACTTCAGACACGGCCGCCGATGGGGCGCGCGACCGGATGCTGAACCTGCAGGTCGTGATTGCCGATCTGCTCAACCTGGACCGGCCGGTCATTGCGGTGGTGGATGGCCCGGCGTATGGCGCGGGAGTGGGGCTGGCCCTGACCGCCGACCTGATCCTGGCGTCGCCGCGCGCCCGGTTCTGCCTGTCGTTCCTGAAGCTGGGCGCCGTGCCCGATTGCGGCGTCTTCTATACGCTGCCGCGTATCGTGGGCCTGCAGCGCGCCAAAGAGCTGGCCTTCTCGACCCGCGAATTCGGCGCGCAGGAAGCCCGCGACATGGGTATCGTGTTCGAGATCCATCCCGAATCCCAGGTTCACGCGCGAGCCCAGGCCCTGGCCGCCAGCATCAGCCAGCTTCCCCTGGCGGCCTTGAGCCTGACCAAGCGCCTGTTCAATGCATCGCTGAACAGCGATATGAATACGATGCTGGACCTGGAAGCCGCCGGCCAGGGCATCGCGCGCTCGACCGAATACCACCGCGCGGCGGCGGCGCGATTCATGCAGAA
>DASPIV010000447.1:0-4285 GCA_035628955.1 Bordetella sp. | reverse complement strand
AGCCCTTCGCGCTCGAAGAGCTCGAGGCGCGCGTGGCGGCGCTGGTGCGGCGCAGCCGGGGCCGGCAGCTCCCGCGCCTGCAATGCGGATCGCTGGCCTACGACGGCGAAAGTCGTGCGTTCACCCTCGACGGCAACCTGTTGTTCCTGACGCCCCGCGAACACGCCGCCCTGGTCGCGCTGCTGACGCGCAGCGGCTATCCGGTCGACAAGGCCCAATTGTTCGGCAAGGTCTTCACGCAAGACAGCGAAGCCAACCTGGATGCCATCGAAGTCGTATTGCACCGCCTGCGCAAGAAGCTGGCCGGCAGCGACGTGCGCATCGTCACGGTACGCGGCCTGGGCTACATGCTGGAAAGCAGCGCCAGTGAACCTGCCGGAACCTGAGCGCTTTCGCTTCCCGCTGGTCGGCATTCGTACGCTGCTGATCACACTATTGCTGCCCGGCGTCATTTTGCTGCTGGTCATCGATAGCTGGAACGACTACCGCACACTGGCGGCTATTACCAACGAAGCCTACGATAGCGCGCTGCTCGAACCTGCCCGAGTGCTGGAAAGCAGTATCGAATTCACCTCCGACGGCCATCTGGCCGTGGCTACGCCGGTGTATGCCCAGGTCATCCTCGAATCGAAGGCGGGCCTGCGCAAATATTTCCGCATCGAGGAAATCGAACCTCCCCTGCCCGAAGGTGCCGCCACCGTGCCGCCCGCCGGCCGCACGGTGGCCGGCATGCCCGAACTGCCGCGGCCGCCCACCTGGCCGTCGACACGCGGCGAACCCGTGTTTTTCAATAGCGTTTACCGCAACGATCCCGTGCGGGTGGTGGCGGTCCTGCGCGACCTGCATTATCGCGGCCAGCATCGCCAGGTATTGGTGCTGGTCGCCGAAAGCATCGGGCGGCGCTTGCAGGCCGAGACCGCCGCCCGGCGCCAGGAGCTGCTGCGCGATGCCCGCATGCTGGGCCTGGTGGCCATCCTGGTCTGGTGGGGCGTGGCCTGGTCGCTGCGGCCGCTGGCGCGCCTGCGCAACGACATTCGCGGGCGGCGGCCCGACGACCTCACCCCGCTGGACTCCTCCCGGGTCCCCGGCGAAGTCATTCCGCTAGTCGAGGCCGTCAACTATCACGTCGCCCGGCATCGGCGCGTGCTCGACGAGCAGTCGCAATTCCTGGCCGACGCCTCGCATCAATTGCGTACGCCGCTGGCCATCATGCTGACCCAAGCCCAGTACGCCTTGCGCGAGCCCGATCCGAAACGGGCCCAGGAAGGGCTGCGCGCCATCGTCGACCAGCTTGGGCGTACGCGGCGCCTGACCGAGCAATTGTTGTCGCTGGCCCATGCCAGCCAGGCCGATCCGACGCCGCGTCAGTTGCTGGATCTCAACGAGCTCGCGCGCAATGTCGTGCTGCAGTACCTGCCCTTGTCGCACGACAAGCAGCAGGATCTGGGCTGGGCAGCCGCCTGCCAGCGCGGTACAGCCGGGGGCAACCCCGTGGTGCCCGTCATGGGCAGCGACGTCGAACTGCACGAGGCCTTGTCCAACCTGGTCCACAACGCCATTCACTATGCGCCCAGCGGCGCGCGCATCACGGTATCTGTTGCGCGGCAGGGCGACCGGGCCGAAGTCTCGGTGTCCGACAACGGCCCTGGCATCGACGCCCTGGCGCGGGCCCACGCGTTCGCCCGCTTTGACCGTCTGGGGCCTGGCCGTTCCACGATGTCGCCGGGTTCGGGGCTGGGGTTGTCCATCGCACGCGCTTATGCTCGCCGCAACGACGGCGATATCGAGCTGCGCGATGGCGAGTCCAATGGCCAGGGCGGGGTCGGGTTGGCGGCGGTTCTGTGGCTGCCGCTGGCCGGTGCCGCCACGGCTGCTCTCGAGCCTGGTGCCGATCCGGCTTAAGGCGGATCGGCGCGGCTTTTTTCTACGATGCGTCCTGTTGCATGCGTGCATAAACGCTGGGCAGTCGATCAGATATGAAGTCCAGCAGGGCCCGCACCGCCGGCGCCATGCCGCGGCGCGAGGGGTAAATGCAATGCACGATGCCCGTAGGCGACAGCCAGTCGGGCAGTACCTGTACCAATTGGCCACGACGCAACTCTTCATACGTAGCCACGGTCGGCAGCAGGGCGATGCCCCGGCCGCGCACGGCCGCTTCCGTCAGCACGATGAAATCGTTGCAGCATAGCTGAGGACGCAGCGCCACCTGTACTTCTTCGTCTTGCCGGTTGCGCAACGGCCAGCGTACCTCGGGCTGCGGGTCGCTGAAGCTCAGTGTGGTGTGCTCGGCCAGCTCTTGCGGTGTCTGGGGCGTGCCGTGGCGCTGCAGATAAGCCGGGCTGGCCACGATCGTACTGCTCGCCATGCCCAGGTGCTTGACCACCAGTTCGGCATCGGTATCCAGCCGGGTCCGTACCCGTAGCGCCAGGTCCACGCCTTCGCGGATCAGATCCACGCGGCGGTTGGTGGCCAGTACTTGCACGGAAACAGAGGGCCAGGCGTCCAGGAATTCAGGCAGCAGCGGTGCCAGCATCTGTTGTGCGATGGCAATAGGGCAGCTCACCACCACCGGGCCGCAGGGTTGCTCCTGCAATTGGCGCATGGCCTCTTCGGCCGCTCGCGCCGAGGCCGTCATCTCGCGGCAATAGTGCAGGTACCGCTCGCCCGCCAGGGTCAGGCGCAAGCGGCGGGTGGTACGCTGCAGCAGCCGTACCCCCAGGGCTGCTTCCAACTGCGAAATCCGTCGCGACAAGCGCGATTTCGGGATATCCAGCACCCGCGACGCGGCGCTGAACCCCCCGTGCTCCACTACCTGCGAAAAATAGAACAAGTCATTCAGGTCTTGCATCGACGTAGCCCGGCTATTGTCCCGTTGATGGAACGCGTGGCTCATCTTAACCGGGGGCCGGCCCTAATCAGCTTGTGCATGGCAGGGCAGACCCACAGCCCCGCGCAGCAGCACGGCTGTGTGAAGTCAGTCCCGCAGGCGGGTGATCAGGCTGGACGTGTCCCAGCGGCCACCGCCCGCTTTTTGCACATCGCCATAGAACTGGTCCACCAGAGCGGTCAGCGGCAGCCGGGCCCCGTTGTGGCGAGCCTCGGACAACACCAGACCCAGGTCCTTGCGCATCCAGTCCACGGCAAAGCCGAAATCGAACTTGTTGTCCACCATGGTGCCGCCACGGTTCTCCATCTGCCAGCTCTGGGCGGCCCCTTTGCTGATCACATCGAGCACCAGTTTCATATCCAGGTCGGCGGCCTGCCCAAACGCGATGGCTTCGGACAATCCTTGCACGATGCCGGCGATGCATATCTGGTTCACCATCTTGGCCAGTTGGCCGGCGCCGGGCGCACCCACGCGAGTCACGGCGCGGCCATAAACCTGGGCCACTGGGCTGATCGCCTCGAAGACATCGGGTTCGCCGCCGCACATAATGGTCAGCGCGCCATTCACGGCGCCCGCCTGGCCTCCCGACACGGGCGCGTCCACGAACTGCAGGCGTTGCTCGCGGGCCAGCGCATACAACTCGCGCGCCACGTCGGCCGATGCCGTCGTATGGTCCACAAAAATCGCGCCGGTCGCCATGCCCGCGAATGCCCCGTCCTCGCCCAGCACCACGCTGCGCAGGTCATCGTCGTTGCCCACGCAGGCAAACACGATCTGCGCGCCGGCCGCGGCTTCGCGCGGGGTAGCCGCGCTTTGGCCGCCGAATTCCTTGGTCCAGGCCTGTGCCTTGGCTGGAGTGCGGTTATAGACAGTGACCTCGTGGCCGGCCCGCGCCAAGTGGCCCGCCATGGGCAGGCCCATGACGCCCAGGCCAAGGAAAGCGACTTTCTGGGATACGACCTTGTCATATTCCCTGGAACCGATCGATGCCATGCAGAGTCTCCGGGTTGGCTGTGTGGAAACCTGAACGTTACCGCAATCCGCCCGCGCCGCGGCGAAAAACCGGCGCGTCGGTAAAACCCACCCCCGCAGCGCTGCGCGCGTTCCACCTCGCGGCTGGCAGGCCGCTCGATTCGTCAGACAGGGAACAGTCCTCAAGGACTGTTCCCTGTCCGGGCTCATCCCCCTCAAGGGTGCGACGCTGGCGGGCCGGCAAAGGTTCTATGGTTTTCGTCAAGCATGAGAGATGAAGCGATGGGCCTCGAAGGGTTTGCCGGATCGCCAGGCGGCAAAGGCGATGCGCAAGAGCTTGCGAGCCCGGATCACCAGGGCTTCGGTGGTTTTCAGGCCACGCGCGCGCAGAGCCTGGTAGGTCGCGGCAAAGGATCAATGCCGTGA
>DASPIV010000446.1:0-5811 GCA_035628955.1 Bordetella sp. | reverse complement strand
ACCAAGTCCTCCGATGATGCGGTCGTGCAGGCAATTGCCCGCGCCTCGGATACCTTGCGCAACCTCGACTGGTTTGAAGTCACCGAGGTCCGCGGCCATATCAAGGACGGCAAGGTCGCGCATTGGCAAGTCGGGCTGAAGATCGGCATGCGCCTCGAAGAAGGCGACTGAGCTTCGGCATCGTGCGCGGCAGGACAGGGTGGCGCCTTGCGGCGCCACCCTGTCCTCGCTGCCTGTATCAGGCGCCGACGGGTTTGCCGTCTTTGCGGCGCACCACGACCGTCGCCGAGCGTGCGTCGCCGCCGCCCGCCCGCACCGTGTTCCATGCACCGCTCGGATGCTGGATATTGATGAAGAACGTGGTCAAGTCCTCGTTATAGGCGATGCCGGTGATTTCACAACCCACCGGGCCTACCAGGAAGCGCTTCGACTCGCCGGTCTTCTGGTCGATGTAGTACATGGCGTTGTGACCGAACTCTTCGGCGCGCGTGGCGCCCGAATCGGTCTGCACCCACAGGCGGCCCTGCGTGTCGATGCGGATGCCATCCGGGCTGGAGAACGTGTCGCCGTTGATGGTGCCGGTCAGGTTGGCGGCCTGGCCTTCGGACTCGTCGTAGCCGGCCAGCAGCAGCAGGTTCCACTCGAAAGTGGTAGCCAGCGGCGAGTCGCCGTTTTCTTTCCAGCGCACGATATGGCCGTGCGAGTTGTTGGTGCGCGGGTTGGCGGCGCTGGTGCGGCGGCGGCTGCCGTTGTTGGTAAGCGTGCAATACACGGTCTTGTCCAACCCTACGGTGATCCACTCGGGGCGGTCCATCAGCGTGGCGCCGGCGACCCGTGCCGCGGCCTTGGTATTGACCAGCACATCGGCTTGCGAGTTGAAGTCGATCAGCGTCTGGCCCGGCAGCGAGCCGGGAGCGACCTGGGTATAGTTGCCCGGGTCGACGGCGCCGGCGGTCAGGCCATTCTTGCCTACCGTCAGCTCGACCCAGTTGCCCGAGCCGTCGTCATTGAAACGGGCCACGTACAGCGTACCCTCGTCCAGCAGGGTGGCGTTGTTGGCGCGGTTGGCGGGGTCGTAGGGGCGGCTGGGAATGAACTTGTAGATGCAGCCCGGCGTGCCGTCGTCGCCCATGTAGAAGGCGACACGGTTGCTGTCGTCCACCATGTAGGCGGTGTTTTCATGGTCGAAGCGGCCCATGGCGGTACGCTTGACGGCGGTGGAGGTCGGTTGGTACGGATCGATCTCGACCACCCAGCCATAGCCTTCTTCGGGCTGGCTGTTGTCCCAGTAGTTGTCGGTGGTTTCTTCGCAGGTCAGATAGGTGCCCCATGGCGTGGCGCCGCTGGCGCAGTTGTTCAGCGTGCCCACCACGGTCGCGCCGACGGCCGCCGCGGCAGGGCCGCCCACGTTGTAGACCGTGTTGCCGCTGTAGCGCTTGTTGTACGAAGAATTGGCATTGACCGACCAGAGCCCTTCGTCGTTCTGCGCGATTTCAATGACCGACACGCCCACATTGGACAGGTTGGTGCGCACGGCGTCGGTGCTGCGGTCCAGGGTCTCGGCATCGACGTTCTCGTGGTTCATGACGAGCAGGCCGCCCTTGTTCGGATCCATGCCGTCCAGGGGGTAGAAATGCATGCCGTCGTGCTGGCCGCCAGCCTGGTTTTCCGTGGCGGGATATGACTGCGGAATGCCGGTATAGCCCAGTGAGCCGATCATGCACTTGTCGCCGGCCGAGTACAGCACCTCGGCTACGTAGCCTTCCGGCACGAGCACGGTGTCGGGCGTCAGGTTGTCGGCCAGCGGGGTGAAGTTCACCGAATAGTCGGGGCCGGTGGGGTCGGTACCGCCGCCATTGTCGCCGCCGGGAGCGTCATCGTCATCGTCGTCATCGCTGCCGCTGCCACAGCCGGCAAGCGTTGCGCCAAACACAGACAGCAGCGACAGGCCCACGCTGTTCTTCAATAGCGTGCGCCGCCCGGGGTTCGCGGCGACGATTTCGTCGAACATCTGGCCGGGTACCGTAATCTCTCCCTGTGCTTCGCGGCGCGGGGCACGCAACTTATCTGTCAAGTAGGACATTTGAACCTCTTCGAGTTGGCAGGTGTTTAAGCTGCATTTCAGCGAAAATGCATTTCAGCGAAAACAGGGCGAGAGGTTATGTGTGCTGTATGACGTGGTGATTGCTGGCAGGCCGGCACCGCGCAAAAGAGGCGGGCGTAGGCAAAAAAAAGGCGCCACGTGCGCGGCGCCGCTGCTTGTACGAGACAGCTCAGGTCAGGCGGCGTGCTTGGCCACCCAGGCCAGGTAGCGGTCCAGCCAACCCTGCAGGAACTTGCGGGTGCCTTCGTTGGTGATGATGTAGTGGTCGTCGATCAGCCCTTCGGTGGTCTGCAGGAAGACTTCGGGCGTGGTCAGCACGTTGACGCCTTCGGCCGCCAGGATGTTGCGCAGGTGTTGCTGCGCCATGGCGGTACCGGCGGCGCTGGGCGAAGTACCCACGATGCCGCCGGTTTTGCCGGTCCAGGAATTCTTGCCCCATGGGCGCGAACCCCAGTCGATGGCGTTCTTCAGCGCGGCGGGAATGGAGCGGTTGTGCTCGGGCGTGACGAACAGCAGGCCGTCCGCATGGGCGATCAGTTCTTTCAGCCGGGCGGCCGAAGGCGCCATGGACATTTCGTCGTCCTGGTTGTAGAGCGGCACATCTTTCAGGCTGGCGTATTCGAATTCGACATTCTCGGGCAGCAGCTTTTCCAGCGCGCGCGCCAGGCGCAGGTTGATAGATGCGGCCCGCAGGCTGCCGACGAAAACCGCAATCTTGTAGGTGCTCATTGCACATGCTCCTGGGGGTAAGAGACCGCTCAGTGTAGACCTGCACTGTGACGGGCTCAACCGCGCACCAGGGCGGTGCATGTCTGCACAAAAGGGCGGGCCATGCCATGCGCAATCGTGCATGAAGACCGCGCCTGCAGTGGCTGCGCCCCGGCAGGCGCGGGCACGGCAGTTGGCACAGGGTTTGCTTAGGGTAAGTACCAAGAGGCCAGATGCTGTTCCAGGATGGCCCGTACGCAGCAAGGAGTACCGTGTGACCGTTCATCTTCCCGCCCCTGTCACCCTGCTGGTGACCCGCCACATATCGCCCGAACGCTACGGGGATTTCCTGGCATGGATGCGCCAGGGCGAAATTCTGGCGGCAGGTTTTCCGGGGTTCCTGGGGTCCGGCGTGCTACAGCCGCCCGAGGGCGGCGACCAATACCAGATCGTGCTGCGCTTTGACGACGAGGCCAGTCTGGCGCGTTGGGAGCATTCGCTGCCGCGCCGCATGTGGCTCGAGCGCGGGGCCAGCCTGGTGCGGGCCAGCCGCATACACCGGGTCAGCGGCATGGACGCCTGGTTCGGGCCGCCACGCAGCGCACCGCCGCGCTGGAAGCAGGCGGTCAGTATCTGGCTGGCGTACTTTCCCATGCTGTTGCTGTTCAGTTCGCTGCTGAACGAACAATTGAGCGCCTTGCCCTTGTTCTGGCGCGTGCTCGTAACCACCGCCTGCATGACGCCAGTGCTGTCGTTCGTATGCATCCCGCTGATTACGCGCTTGCTGCGCGGCTGGCTGCAACCGGCCGCGGGCAACTGAAGGCAGGCTGGCTGACATTCCACTGAATACTAAACGAAAATTGTTTACACTTGCATCGGTAATCCTCGATTTCCAAGGAAGCGCGGCCACGCGGGGCGCGCTTTTTCTCAACAAAGGAGAGTATTCCGATGCGCAAGTTGTTCTACGGCGCGCTGCTGGCGGCCGCCCTGGCTGCAGGGCCGGCCCAGGCCGCCGCCGACCCCAAGGCGGTGGTAAAGACCTATTCCGACATCGCGCTGGCCGGCTATGAGGACTCACTGGCTTCGGCCCAGGCATTGCGCACCGCCATCAACGCGCTGATCGACAAGCCCAGCGCCCAGGCCCTGCAGGCCGCGCGTGCGGCCTGGCTGGCGGCACGGGTGCCTTACCAGCAGACCGAGGCCTTCCGGTTCGGCAATCCCATCGTCGACGACTGGGAAGGCAGCGTGAACGCATGGCCGCTGGACGAAGGCCTGATCGACTATGTCGATGCGTCATATGGCACCGAGAGCGACCAGAACGCGTTCTATGCCGTGAACATCATTGCCAATTCCAGGATCTCGGTGGGCGGCAAGACCATCGATGCCATCACCATCACGCCTGAACTGTTATCCGGGACGCTGCACGAAGCGGATGGCAACGAGGCCAACGTGGCCACCGGCTACCATGCCATCGAATTCCTGCTGTGGGGCCAGGATCTGAACGGCTCCGGCCCGCCACCGGCCGATAGCAAGGGTACGCCGCAAGAGCGGCACGCCGGCAACCGGCCGCACACCGATTTCGATACGGCGCAGTGCACGGGTGGCCATTGCGAGCGCCGCGTGCAGTACCTGCGCGCGGTGACCGATCTGCTGGTGTCCGACCTGGAAGAAATGGTGGGCAACTGGAAACAGGATGGCGAGGCTCGCAAAGCGGTCGAACAAGATCCCAAGGCCGGGCTGGTTGCCATGCTGACCGGGTTGGGCAGCCTGTCGTACGGCGAACTGGCCGGCGAACGCATGAAGCTGGGCCTGATGCTGCACGACCCCGAAGAAGAGCACGATTGTTTTTCGGACAACACCCATAACTCGCACTACTACAACCAGATCGGCATCCGCAACGTGTACCTCGGTACCTATGCGCGCGTCGACGGCAAGACGGTTACGGGCGCCAGCGTGTCCGACCTGGTGAAAGCGCGCGATCCCAAGCTCGATGCCGAAATGCGCAGCAAGCTCGATGCCACCGTGGCGGCCATGCAAGCCATGCGCGACCGCGCCGACAAGGTGGAAACCTACGACCAGATGATTGCCAGCGGCAACGCCGCGGGCAACGCGGTGGTGCAGGCCGCCATCGATCGCCTGGTCGACCAGACCCGCAGCCTGGAACGCGTGATTGCCGTGCTGGAACTGGGCGATGTGGCGCTCGAGGGTTCGGACAGTCTCGACAAGCCGGAAGCCGTATTCCAGTGAGCAAGATTGCAGTTGCAGTATGGGCGGCGCTGGCCACGGCCAGCGCCGCTGTAGCGTCCAATGAGCGCGACGACCTGAGCGCCGAGGACCGCGCGCGCGTGGCCAAGGTCACGGCGCCGGCTCGCGATTTCTCAAGCGCCGAACCATTCGAGACGTTGCCGGCGGGTGCCGGCACCACGCGCAAGATGGTCAATGCCGACATTTTTTCGCATCCCTCGGCCAACCTGACCTTTGAAGGGCGCCAGGAATTCCTGGTGGGCAATGGCTTGTTCCGTAAAGACTGGGTGTCGGCGCCTTCGTCGACCCAGGCTTCGGACGGGCTGGGGCCGCTGTTCAATGCGCGCTCGTGCCAGGCCTGCCATACCAAGGACGGGCGCGGCACGGTGCCGGGTTTCGATCCGCTGGAGCGCACCGACGCCGTGGCGTTGCTGATGCGCCTGGCAGTGCCGCCCCACACCGAAGAACAGCGCCGCCAATTGGCATCGGGCGAACTGCCGTTCGTGCCCGAGCCCGTGTATGGGTCGCAGCTGCAGAATTTCGCGGTGGCCGGCTTGCCGGCCGAAGGGCGGCTGGAGATCGAATACGAACCGGTAGCGGTCGAGCTCAACGGCGGCGAAACCGCCACGCTGATGAAGCCCACCTACCGCATCGAAGACCCGGCCTACGGGCCGATGCGCGACGACATGCAGATGTCGCCGCGGCTGGCGCCGCCGATGATCGGCCTGGGCCTGCTCGAAGCCGTGCATCCGGCA
>DASPIV010000445.1:0-6769 GCA_035628955.1 Bordetella sp. | reverse complement strand
AACTGTTCGGACGACAGCGTCAGGATCTCTTCGCCATCCAGCTTGACCGATCCGCTGGTGGGCTGGATCAGGCGCAGCACCGACTTGCCGGTGGTGGTCTTGCCGCAGCCGGACTCGCCCACCAGCGCCAGGGTCTCGCCGCGCCCCACCGAGAACGACACGCCATCGACGGCCTGGATGACACGCTCGCGCCGGCGCAGCAGGCTGCGCCTGGCCGCGAAGTGCATCTTCAGGTCGCGCACCTCGAGCAGGGGAGCGGCAGAGGAAACAGGGGTGCTCATACCGCGGCTCCTTGCAGTCCGGCCGCCACGCGGGCGGCCTCGAAACAGGCCACGACATGGTCGTCGCCGTGCGCATCCAGGCCGGGGGCTTCCTGCCGGCAGCGCTCGGTGGCATACGCGCAGCGCGGTGCGAAGCTGCAGCCGCGGCGCAGTTCGCTGGGCGACGGCACCATGCCGGGAATCTCGGCCAGGCGCTCGGCCGAGGTATTCATCGACGGCATCGAGGCCATCAGCGCGCGGGTATAAGGATGCAGCGGGCGATCGAACAGTTCGGCCACCGATGCCTCTTCGACCTTGCGGCCGGCGTACATCACCACCACGCGGTCACAGCACTCGGCCACCACGCCCAGGTCGTGCGTGATCATCACAATGCCCATGCCCAGCTTCTTCTGCAAGTTACGCAACAGGTCGATGATCTGCGCCTGGATCGTGACATCGAGCGCCGTGGTGGGCTCGTCGGCAATCAACACTTCCGGGTTGCAGGCCAGCGCCAGGGCGATCATCACACGCTGGCGCATGCCGCCGGACAACTGGTGCGGATACTCGTGCACGCGGCGCTGGGGCTCGGCGATCTGTACCAGGCGCAGCATCTCCTCGGCGCGCCGGTAGGCGTCGCGCCGGCTGGCGCCCTGGTGCACCATCACCGTCTCGGCGATCTGCCGGCCCACGGTCAGTACCGGATTCAGCGAGGTCATCGGTTCCTGGAAGATCATCGAGATGCGATTGCCGCGGATCTGCCGCATCTGCTTCTCGGTCAGGTCCAGCAAATTGGTGCCGCGATAGCGCACCTGGCCGCCGGCATAGCGGCCTGGCGGCGTGGGGACCAGGCGCAGGATCGACAGCGCGGTAACGCTCTTGCCGCAGCCGGATTCGCCCACCACGCCCAGTGTGCGCCCGGCCTCTACGCGATACGACACGCCATCGACCGAGCGCACCGTGCCCGCCACGGTGTCGAAATAGGTCGACAGCCTGTCGACTTCCAGCAAGGGCGTGCCAGCCACGACGGGCGACGCAGGGGATATATCCATCGTCGTCTCCTGGGCTCTAGAGCCGGTTCGCCAGGCGCGGGTCCAGCGCATCGCGCAGGCCGTCGCCCATCAGGTTGATGGCCAGCACCGTCACGGCCAGCAAGATACCGGGGTACAGAATGGTGTAGAACGCCACCGCCACGAAATTGCGGCCCTCGGCCATCATGTTGCCCCAACTGGGCACCTGGGCCGGCACCCCTACCCCCAGGAACGACAGCACGGCTTCGGTCAGTACCGCGGTGGCCGCGATGAAGGTGGCCTGCACGATCAGCGGGGTAAGCGTATTGGGCAGCACGTGGCGCCACAGAATGACCGGCAGCCGCGTGCCGATGGCATGCGCGGCCTCCACGAACAACTGCTCGCGCAGCGTCAGCGCCAGCGAACGCACCAGACGTACCACGCGCGGAATCTGCGGCACGGTAATGGCAATGATCACGGTGGTCAGGCTGGCGCGGATCACCGCCATCAGCGCAATGGCCAGCAGAATGTCGGGAATGGCCATCATGCCGTCCATGACGCGCATGATCAGCGCGTCGGCCCAGCGCACGAAACCGGCCAGCAGCCCCAGCACCACGCCCAGTATGCTGGCCAGCACCGCCACGCTGATCGCCACCACCAGCGACACCCGCCCGCCCCACACGGCCCGACTGTAGATATCGCGGCCCAGCGCATCGGTGCCGAAGTAATGCTCGGAAGAAGGCGGCTTCAGGCGCTGCAGCGGATTGATGGCCAGCGGATCGTGGGTGGCTATCCACGGCGCCGCCAGGGACAGCGCCGCCACCACCAACAGCAGCAGCAGGCCCAGCAACAGTGTGGGATGCTTGCGTATCCAGCGCCAGCGCAGCGCGCCGGCCGATAGTGCCTGGTGCACCACGGCCGCGCTGCCCACCGGCGAAATCGTACTGTCTGACATTCTGGTCTTCCGGAAAGCGGGTCAGTAACGGATGCGCGGATCGAACAACCGATAGCTCAGGTCGATCAGCAGGTTGATCAGCACGTAGGTCGCCGCCGATATCAGCAGCACGCTCTGGATCACCGGGTAGTCGTGGTGCTCCACGGCATCGATCACCAGGCGCCCCAAGCCGGGAATGGCGAACACGGTCTCGGTGACCACCACGCCGCCGATCAGCAGCGCAATGCCCACGCCCACCGTGGTGGCAATGGGAATGGCGGCATTGCGCAATGCATGCTCCAGCACCGGCAGCACCGCCAGCCCCTTGGCACGGGCCGTGCGGATGTAGTCTTCGTGCAAGACTTCCAGCACGGTGGCGCGCGTCATGCGCGTGATCAGCGCGATATACACCAGCGCCAGGTTCACGCACGGCAGGATCAGGTTGCGCAGCCATGGCCAGACGCCATGAGACAAGCTGGTATAGCCCTGCACCGGCAACCATTGCAGCTTGACGGCGAAACCGTAGATCAACAGATAGCCTACCAAGAACACCGGCACCGAAAATGCCAGCACCGCAAACAGCATGACCAGCCGGTCCACCCACGAGCCAGCGCGGTAGGCTGCCAGCACGCCCAGGGGAATGGCGATCAGGATCGACAGCGACATGGTCAGCACCGCGATCGACAGCGTGGGCTCGACCCGCTGCGCCAGCAGATGGGTCACCGGCACATGCGTGAAAATCGAGGTGCCCAGGTCGCCCTGCAGCAGCCGGCCGGCCCATAACCCGAACTGGCGCCATAGCGGCTCATCCAGGCCCAGCGCCGTGCGCAGGCGGGCGATGTCGTCGGCAGTAGCGAAATCGCCGGCGATCAGCGCCGCCGGATCCCCCGGCGACAAGTGGATCAGCAGGAAAGCGATGATGGCCACCACCAGCATGACCGGCACCACCGACAGCACTCGACGGATTACGTAGCCCATGGCGGCCCCACCGGAACAGGGATAGGCACGATGCTCACTTGTCCAGCACCCAGACGTTCGGCACGCTCCAGATCAGGTCCAGATTCTTGAGCGACTTGTTGGCGGCGAAGGTGCGCGAGAACTGGCCCACCGGAATGTTCGGGAAAGCCTGGTAGGCGCGTTCCTGGAAGCGCTCGAGCAACTGCCTGCGTTCGGCGGGTTCGATCGCCGCGATCCACTGCGTGCGCAGTGCATCGAGTTCCTTGTCGCAAGGCCAGCCCGGCAGCGTATTGCCGCAGTTGGCGGCCAGGTAGGTGTTGTTCAGCGGCGAGTTCACGTTGAACTCGGAAGCCGACGACAGGAATACATTCCAGCCTCCCTGGTTCAGCGGCGCCTTCTTGCTGCGCCGCGCCGTCATCGAGGCCCAGTCCATCGACTGGATATCCAGGTTCAGGCCCAGTTCCTGCAAAGCCTGGATGGCGACCAGCGTGGCCGAATTCAGGTAGGTGGGCGTCGTGGGCAGCATCACCACGATTTTCTCGCCCTTGTAGCCAGATTCGGCCAGTGCCTGCTTGGCCACGGCCAGGTCGGGCTTGGCGTAAGGCTGGGCGCCCGCATCGGTATCGTTGGGCGTGCCGCAGATGAAGAAGGTGGCGCAGTAATCGCGGCGCAAGTCGGGCGGATAGCCCATGGCGGCCACGAACTTGGCCTGGTCGATGACGTGCGCCACCGCCTGGCGGGCCTTCATATTGTCGAACGGTGCAAATGCCTGGTTCAACACCATGTAGGCCTGGTTCTGCTCGATGACGCCCACGCTGATGCTGCTCTCGGCGCGCAGGGGCTCGATATAGTCGGGCGGCGTCTGCTCGATCATGTCGACTTCTTTGTTCTTCAGCGCCGCCACGGCGCTGTTGGAATCGGGCAGTACCACCCATTCCACGCGGTCGGCATGCGAACGCTTGTTGCCGGCCAGGCCCGAAGGCGCCTCACTGCGGGCCGCGTAGCCTGGGTTGCGCACGAACACCACTTTGCTGCCGGGCAGCCATTCATCGCGCTTGAACAGATAGGGGCCCGAGCCCACCACCTCGGTAAGAGGGCGATCGGCAGGCATCTTGGCCAGCCGCTCGGGCAAGATGAAAGCGGGGTAGCTGGACACCTTTGCCAGCCCATCGAGCACCAGCCCGAAGGGCCGTTCGAGCGTCAGCGTGAAAGTCTTGCCGTCCACCGCCTGCCACTTGCCGCCGGCAGCCGTCAGCGCGTGGCCGATGTTGTCGCGCGCCGTCCAGCGCTGCAGCGACGCCACGCAGTCGGCCGCCGTCACCGGCTGGCCATCGCTGAACTTCAGGTCATCGCGCAGGGTAAAGGTCCATTGCTTCTTGTCTTCCGACGTCTTGTAGCTGTCGACCATCTGCGGCTGCGGCTCGCCCTTGGCATCCATGGCGAACAAGGTGTCGTACACCATGTAGCCGAAGTTGCGCGTGATGTAGGCGGTGGTGAAGGTCGGGTCCAACACCTTCAGGTCGGCATGCGGCACGATGCGCAGCGTCTTGTCCTGGGCTTGCGCGCCGGCCGGGGCCAGCATGCAGGATGCGGCCAGGGCGGCGGCGGCAAAGGTGGTCAGCAGTCTTTTCTTCATGGAATCACTCCCCTGTCTAGGTCGGGTACTTTTGAGCGGGTGCGCTGCCTACAGCGGCCATTTCGGCAAGCGTATCTTCTTGTATGGCAAGGTCTTCCAATCCGGCGTTGCCACGCCGCGGCCGCCCACGTAGATGACGTGGCGCGCCACCGTCGAGAACGACGCATGGAAATGCTGCGCCGACTTCACCACTACGATCTTCTTGGCGGCCAGGTCGCAATCGAGCTGCGTGAACAGGTTCACATTGATGGCCTGGTTGCGCACCGAACTCAACACGATCTCGATGCCTTGCGTTTCGACCAGGGCGCAATCGCCCATCGGCGCGGGCGCGCCGGACAAGCCTGTCATGACCAGGTCGCGCTTGAGCGCCTTGACGGTACAGGACACGTCCACCGGGTCGCCCGACAGCGGGCCGATCTTGCCGCCCAGGCGCATCGCCAGGGTGGTGCCGGGCTCGGCATCGAACGCAATGCGCACCGCCACCGGATCCCACAGCGGCCCCAGCGCTACGTTGCGCACCTGGCGATCGAGCAGGCGGCGCAGAACGAAGGTGGAATCGCCGGGCGCGCCGCTGCCCGGATTGTCGGGACGATCGGCCAGCACCACCGGCCCGCCTTCGAAAGCCAGGGCTTCATCCAGGGCTTCGTCGATACTGCGATACGGCACCATCAGCTGTTCGCGCAGGCCGATCAGTTCGTCGGCCAGGCGCCGGGCCAGGCGCGCGGCAATGCTGGCATCGCCATCGCTGTACACCAGCACCTTGGTGCCCATCTCGGGCACGTCGCCCGTGGCAAACCCCTGCGCCACCGATACCGACAGAATGCCGTCGCGTCCTTCCAGTTCCTGCATCCGGCGCACGAACGCGCGAGCCGGGTCGCGTGTGGTGTGCATGGGCACGATCATTTCGCAGTCGACCAGCGCGGCCCTGGGCGCGATCCGCCCTTCGTGGGCCGCCACGCATAAAGTCACCAGGTCTTCGGCGCGTTCGCGGATATCGGTATGCGGGTATTCCTTGAACAGCACCAGCACGTCGGCCTGGGCCACCATGACCGGCGTCAGGTGCGCGTGCGGATCCAGTTCGGCGCCCACCGTTACATCGGGCCCGACCAGGGCGCGCACGCGCGCCAGGATGTCGCCTTCGCAATCGTCGTAGCCATCGGCCACCATGGCGCCATGCAGGCCCAGCAGCACGATATCGACGGGCATGGCGCGTTGCAGATCGCCCAGCAGTTCATCGCGCAGCGTTTCGTAGGCCGCCCGTGTGGTAATACCGCCGGGCTGCGCCGACGTGACCATGCCTTCGCACAGTTCCCAGCCCAGCGGCTTGCCGCGTTGGCGCGCCACATACAAGGGAGCGCCCGCGAATGTGACGGTATCTGGATGGGTGCCGGCTGGGTAGTAATCGCGGTCGCGAAACGACGCTAGGCTGGTGGGCATGGGGGCGAAGGTATTGGTTTCCGTTCCCAGACCGCCACTGAATACTCGCATGATCGTCCTCTGCAAGCGGGAGAAGGACATGCGTGCCAGGGCGTGGCGGCCGGCACGGATGTGCGCGGCCACATGCCGCACCGCAACGCGCGGCACGGGGCCTGAAACATGTTTTCCCCCTGGGATTGTTGTTCAATCGGGAAAAGCCTCGCCTGCGGGTCGCGGCGGGCGGATTATCGTCATCGCCCGTCTGAAAGGGTCGATGCAGGGCTCATCATGCAATCGGGCCGGGGCGCGGCACAAATAGCAAACGCAACAGTACTCATAACTTTTTGGCATGGTCTCGCCGGCCGGCGTGGCCGCTTGGCGGCACGCTTCATGCCGACCGCATGGGCCGCGCAAGTTCGGCGATCAGGCGCCCCACGGCGCTCCAGTCTTCATCGGCGTGGCCGGTATTGCACAGCGCCTCGAGCCACTGCAGCGTGGTGGCGGCTACCGGCAGGCAGGCGCCGGCATCGCGCGCGGCATCCAGCGCCAGGCGCAGGTC
>DASPIV010000444.1:0-2538 GCA_035628955.1 Bordetella sp. | reverse complement strand
AAGGTGGGCGAGCCCGACCCCACGAATACCATGTGCAGCTTGGGGCGCTCGGCCATCAGAGGCCGGATGGCGTCGATGAGGTCTTTGTGCCCCTTGGCCGCTCGCATCACGGCGACGCAGCCCACCACGATGTCATCATTGGCCAGGCCCAGTTCGCCACGCAGCGTGGAATGCTCGACCGGCGGCGGCAATACGACCGGGGAGTACAAAGTGGCAACGTGGTTGGCCGGCACCCCGCGGCTGATCAGGTAGCGGCGGACGTAGTCGCTGACGGTAGTGACCCGGTGCGGCAACCAGGTATACGACAGCATCGAGCCCACTTTGCTGGCCAGATGGCGCGTGCGCACGATAAGCGGCGTACCCGACAGGCGTGCGGCGGTACCGGCGATCAGGGTGTCGATGCGGCTGTGGGTATTGACGACGTCGTAGCGACCTGCACGCAGAATGCGCCTGACGGCGGCTACGCCCTTCAGGTAATTGACCATCCCCCCCATGGGCACGGTATGCACAGTAAACCCCGCATCGCGCAAACGGGGCACCAATTGCGCCTGTGGCTGGCAGACGGCCTCGAGGTGATGGCCGCGCGCCCGCATGGCGTGCATTTCCTTGAAGATGCGATGCTCTTGCCCGCCGAACGCGACGGCGGCCTCGGAATGGAGAATGCGCAGCGGCTGCATCAGTAGGTGACCTCTACGCCATCGGGCTTGGCCCAGGCGGCCAGGTTTTCGAGCAAAGTATCTGCCATGCGCACGCGCCATTCTTCTCCGAGGCGCACGGTGCACAGGAAGTTGTCGCGCCCATAGACGATGTCGACCGGCACACCGGGCACGCCGTTCTCGGGTTCGGCGCGGAAGGGGTTGAGCATCTGGCGCAAGCGGCCGGCATCGGCCTGCCCGTTGAGCCGCACGCGCAGTGACTTGGCACGCGCTTCGCGTGCCAGCTGCAGGTCGTAGAGCTGGTCGGCCACGATGCGCATGCCGCCCGAATAATCGTCATTGCTGACCTTGCCCTGCACAATGATCAACTGGTCTTCGCGCAGGCGCGTGCGGTGCTTTTCATACAGCTCATTGAAGACCGAGATCTCGAGCTGGGCAGTGCCGTCGTCGAGTACGGCGAACACCATCTTGCCGCGCCGGGTCATCATGGTACGCACGCCGGCCAGCACGCCGCACATCCATTGCAAGTCGCGCTGCGGCTCGATGCGCGCCAGCGGCATCGGCACGATACGGCGCACTTCGTCGCGCCAGTGGTCGAACAAGTGGCCGCTGAAGTAATAGCCCAGCGCCGACTTTTCTTCGGTCAGCTTGGTATGCAGGTTCCAGGGGGCCACTTTACTGAGCTCGCCGGCCACCACGTCGCTGCTGTCGTCGCCGAACAAGGAGACCTGGTTGGCGCTGCGGGCCGCCTGTTCGGCCGCTTCCATGGCGGTGCCTACCGAAGCCAGCATGGCCGCGCGATTGGGCTCGATGGTATCGAAAGCGCCCGCCTTGATCAGGGCTTCGATGGTGCGCCGATTGACGGCATGCTTGTTGATGCGCCGGCAGAAATCGAACAGGTTGACAAACGGGCCATCGGCCTGCCGCGAGCGCAGGATTTCTTCGACTGCGCCCTGCCCCGTACCCTTGACCGCGCCCAACCCGTAGCGCATGGTACGCGGCGGCTTGCCCTTGCGGGTATGTTCGTCGGCGACCGGCTCGAAGCGATAGCCCGAGGCATTGACGTCGGGCGGCAGCACCAGCACGCCATTGTCTTGCGCATCGCGGCAGAACACCTGCACCTTGTCGGTGTCGTCCATGTCCGATGACATGGTGGCGGCCAGGAACTCGGTGGGATGATAGGCCTTCAACCAGGCGGTCTGGTACGCGATGAGTGCATAAGCGGCCGAGTGCGACTTGTTGAAGCCATAGCCCGCGAATTTTTCCATCAGGTCGAACAGCTTGACCGCCAGGTTGGGATCGTGGCCTTTTTCCTTGGCGCCCTGCTCGAACAGTTCGCGGTGCTTGGCCATTTCTTCGGGCTTCTTCTTGCCCATTGCACGGCGCAGCAAGTCGGCGCCGCCCAGCGAATAGCCGCCGATGATTTGCGAGATCAGCATCACCTGTTCTTGGTAGACGATGACCCCGTAGGTGCTTTTCAGGGTGCCTTCCAGGTCGGGATGGAAATAGTCGACCGAGGCGCGCCCATGCTTGCGGTTGACGAAGTCATCGACCATGCCGGATTCGAGCGGCCCCGGACGATACAGGGCCAGCATGGCGATGATGTCTTCGAAGGTGTTGGGCCGCAGCTTCTTCAGCAGCTCTTTCATGCCGCGCGATTCAAGCTGGAACACCGCCGTGGTGTTGGCGTCGCACAGTACCTTGTATGCCGCCTGGTCGTCGAGTTCCAGCGCCATGATGTCGAAATCGCGCTTGGACTCGTTGAACTGGCGCACGTAGCGCACTGCCCAGTCCAGGATGGTGAGGTTGCGCAGGCCCAGGAAGTCGAATTTGACCAGGCCGGCGGCCTCGACGTCGTCTTTGTCGAACTGCGAGACGGCGC
>DASPIV010000443.1:0-2700 GCA_035628955.1 Bordetella sp. | reverse complement strand
AAGTGGGTCCTGAAGCTCTCGGGCAACACCAACTCGCGTGGCGATTACGGCGGTGCGGTGGGCGTGGGCTACCAGTGGTAAGAGTGGTAAGCCAATCGCCCCCAACCAATCTTCCCGGTCCGGCTGGGCCGGGAAGAAACGCCGGTGCCGCATTCAAGCGGCCCGGCGGGCCGAGCCAGATTCTTGCGTTTAAAAGGAATGATTTCATGAAGACCGTTGTTACCCGCCGCGCACTCGGGCTTGCCCCGCTTGCCGCCATTCTTCTGCTTGCCGGCTGCGGCACGCTGAGCAGCGTGAGCCGCGAAGGCAAGACTGATGAGCCCGTGTTTCCCGATCCCGAAAAAGTGGGGCTGGCGACCGGTACCTTTCCCAACCGGGCCAGCCTGGCCCAGGTGCAGGAAGGTGTCACGCGCGACCAGATCTATGAGTTGATCGGGCGTCCGCACTTTGCCGAAGGGTTCCAGGTGCGTGAGTGGGACTACCTGTTCCACTTCCGTACACCGCAGGGCATCCGCACCTGCCAGTTCAAGATCTTGTTCGACCAGGACAAGGTGGCCCGCAGTTTCTTCTGGGCGCCCGAGAACTGCCAGCCGGGCGCGCAGCCGGTTGCGCAGGCGCCGCAGAAGTACACCCTGGGTAGCGACGTTTCATTCGGCTTTGGCAGCGCCACGCTTACGCCCGCGGGCCTGGCGGGCGTGGCCGAGATCGCGGCCGATCTGCGCGCCAAGAAAACCATTGAGCAACTCGAGATCGTGGGCCACACCGACCGCATCGGCAGCGATGAGGCGAATGACGCGCTGTCGCAGCGGCGCGCCGAGGCGGTGCGCCAGGCATTGATCGACTACGGCATTCCAGCCGGTGGTGTGCGTGCGCTGGGCTACGGCAAGCGCCAACCGGTGGTGCAGTGCGATCAAGCCAATCGCGACGCGCTGATCGCCTGCCTGGCGCCGAACCGCCGGGTCACTATCGAGGCGAGCGGCGCTCGCTGAGCTGGCCGTGCACCGGGGCTGCCAGGGTTCGGATGGGGCAGGCGCGCCATGCCATCACGGCGCGGCCCGTATTTTTGCGTGATGAATTCCAAGGGATATTGAACAATGATGAAAGCAACACGTACGCGCCTTGCGATCCGATGCCTGGCGTTGGCCGGCGTGGCGGCCCTGGCGGCTTGCCAGCACACCGCTCCCAAGCGCGCCAATGGCGGGCCGGCTGGCCCGGCCACGGCCTCGGCTACCCAGCAAACGCCGCAGCAAACGGCCCAGCAGCCGCCCCAGCAGGCTACCGGCAGCACGGCGCCGGTGGTCACTTTCCATCTTGCCCAGGCGCAGCCGGCCGACGGCCTGGCGCGCGTCCAGCTGAACCCCAGCACCAGCCTTTATGCGGTGCCCAACCCGGTTTTCACCCAGGCGGACCTGCAACAGGTCGTTCCGGTACAGGGCAAGAATGGCCAGGTCTTCCTGCGTTTTGATTTCACCCAGCAGGGCGCTGCCAAGCTGGCGAAGGTGACGCGCGAAGCGCTGGGCAATTACCTGATCGTCAGCGTGCGTGGCAAGGTAATCGGCGTGCCGCGCATCGCCACGGCCTATGAGGACGGCAACTTCCCCTTGCCTGCCAGCAGCGTCGAAGAGGCGCAGGCCATGGTGCAACTGCTGCGCCAACCGGCAAACTGACCCGCGCCTTGGCCCCTGCCAGGCGCCTGGCAGGCCTGTCTTGCCTAGCCGTCAGACGCCGGCCTGGCCGCCGCGCGTACCGCGAACACCGCGTTCGCCTTCAGCATGACCTTGCCTTCTACCTGCAGCAGGCAGGTGGCATACAGCAGCCTGCGCCCTTGCTTGTCGATGTGCACGTGAGCTTCCAGCCAGTCGCCGGGTTTGACCGGGTTCAGGTATTCCACTGACATCTGCACCGTTACCACCGATACCTGCGCTTCCTGGACGATGCAGTAGCCCAGCGCACTGTCGGCCAAGGTGGCCAGCAAGCCGCCGTGCGCGATGTTGTGCATGTTGGTGTGCGGCATGGCCACGCGCATGGCCAGTACATTGGTGTCGGTGCGCCGGTAGAACGGGGCCAGGTCGGCCAGGTGGGTCATGAAGCGGCTGCCGGGATGCCAGGGCTCGAAACCCTCGGGTATGGGATGCGTCATAGAAAGGACTGTGGCTGTAGGGGCTTGCCCGCGCAAGGCATGATCGCCGGCAGGACATAAGTATAAGAATGCGTGCGAACTTTGATTACCGCAACGGTAACAGGAGTGGCCAGCTACAATTCGCTATATAGTAGACTTTATAACGATTCTTGCCGCTCCGGAGCCCCTATGCCTGTCTTGCGTATTTCCCTTGCCGTGGCCGCCGCCGCGATGGCGGCGGCCGCTGGCGCCGCCGAGGTGCAGGTCGCCGTCGCCGCCAACTTCACGGCTCCCATGCAGGCCATCGTCCGCGAATTCGAGCAGGATACCGGCCACAAGGCGGTGGCGGCATTTGGCGCCACCGGGCAGTTCTACGCGCAAATCAAGAACGGCGCGCCCTTTGAAGTGTTCCTGGCGGCCGACGCTGACCGTCCCGCCCGGCTCGAGGCCGAGCAGCAGGCCGTGCCTGGCTCGCGCTTCACCTATGCCGTGGGTTCGCTGGCGCTGTGGTCGGCCAAGCCCGGTTATGTGGACGGCCAGGGTGCCGTGCTGAAGCAGAACGCGTTCCGGCATCTGGCCAT
>DASPIV010000442.1:0-2698 GCA_035628955.1 Bordetella sp. | reverse complement strand
TCGACCGCGATGGCGTGACTCACACCGTACCGATTTTTTCGCCGCAGTTGAAGCAGGCGCTGGTCGCCATGCTGGGCCGCCCCGGCACGGGCCGCCCCGGCATGGGCCGCCCTGGCGGCGGCCATAGCTCGTAGACTAAGGCTGTACGGCGACGTCGGCCGCCTGGGCCCGCTGCCTGGGCGCGGGTTGCATCGGCCCGTTCCAGGGCTGGGTTTCCAGCGCCAGACGGGTTTCCTGGAACCCGCCCAGGCCATCGCGCAACAGCCCGGTTTGCAGTGCCTGGCCGATGGCGCGCCGGCAAAGCGTTTCGAAATCGTCGGACAATGACTGGAAGGCCCCGTCGGGAATACGCAATCGCAAGGTCGCGTCGGCCTGGGCCGCGGCATCGCCAATATGCACATGGGCAGGATAACCGTGCGGGCACCATACCCCTACGTAATAGGTGCCTTGCGGCCCCATGTCGGCGATATAGCCGGGATGGTCATATTTGGCGGTACCCATGGCGCGTCTCCTGGAAATCTACCGGTCGGCCCAGGCATGGTAGCTCAAGCCTCTGAATCGCGGAAGCCCGAAAACCGGTGCGTTGGCCGATCAAATGCCGACGATGCCTCGTTCGCGCGCCCAGATGATGGCCGCGCTGCGCCGATGCACGTCGATCTTGCTGTATATGGCGGCCATGTGGTTACGCACGGTATTGCGCGACAACCGCAGATTCGCGGCGATATCGGCATCGCTCAGGCCCTGGCAGATCAGGCCCAGCACCTCGCGTTCGCGCGGGGTAAGGTCGGACAGCTCGCCCGAGCCATGCGCCACGCGGCGCGGCTGCCTGATCTGGGCCAGCTTTTCAATCACGGTGCGGCTGAACCACGACGTGTCCTGCATCACCGCCTCGATGGCGGCAATGAGTTCGACTTCCGAGCGCTTGCGTTCGGTAATGTCCTGGATGACGCCCAGCACACAGCGCTGGTCCTGGATGTCTACCAGGTCGGCTGAGGCCAGGCAGTCGAGCAGGCCGCCATCGCGGTCTCGCAGCAGCATGTCGACGTTGCGCATACCCTTGCCCCGGCCCAGCGCTTCGGCCATGCCGCGATAGCCCTCTTCGTCGACCCATAGCCGCGCCAGCCCCCCGGCCTGCCCGATGACTTCATCGGGCTGGTACCCCGTGATGGCGGTAAAGGCCTCGTTGACTTCGATGAGCACGCCTTCTGGCGTGCTGAGCATCATCGGCACCGGTGCCAGGCGAAACGCCTTGGAAAACCGCACTTCACTCTTGCGCAAGGCAACTTCGACGCGGCGGCGCGTATCCAGGTCATTGAACGTAAACAGCATGCACGGCGCGTCGCCCATTTCAATGGGCTGGCCGGCGATGACCACCAGTTTCGAACCGCCGTCACGGATGCGCAGCAAAGTCTCGCTTTGCGGGATCGTCGCGCCGTCATGCAGGCGCGCGATGGCCGCATCCCGTTCGGGCATGTTGTCGAGCACATCGATCTGGTAGAGCGTGCGGCCTATGACTTCGTCCTGGCTGTAGCCCGTCATGTCCAGGAAGCCCTGGTTGACCTTCACGTATTGCAGGTCGGGCAGCCGGCAAATCAGGGCGGGCGCCGGGTTGGCGGCAAAGGTGCGTTCGAACCGGTCTTCGGCGTTGTACCGCTCGGTGACATCCAGCATCACCACTATCATGCCGTCCTGGGCGCCCTGCTCGTCGGTCAGCAGTTGGCTGCGCATCTGGAGAATGCGGCTGTGGGGCTCATGGCGCCCACGGCGCTGCAATTCGACGACGAGATCTTTGTAGGCCTCGCCCGCCAACGCCCGGTCGAGCGGGTACTGCCGCGCTGTCAAGGCACGATGGTTGCGATAGCGCAGTGCGTACCGCCGGCGATACCCCGCCGCCGTGCCCCCCAGATGGGCCAGATCGCTTACCCCGTGCATGGCCAACGCCGTATCATTGGCCCAGATGATGTGCCGGCCTGGATCGAGCAGGATGATGCCCTCGATCATGCCGTCGATGATCTCGAGCAAATGCCGGCGCTCGGTAGTGAACACAGACGCTTTGTGCATGGGCGTTCTCCCGGCTTGGCCGCTCTGCCAGTTTTACGGTGGGTGCGCCGTACCGCAAAAAAACAAAAGCCCGGCGCATGCACCGGGCTTTCATCCAAATTGGTTGCGGGGGCAGGATTTGAACCTACGACCTTCGGGTTATGAGCCCGACGAGCTGCCAGACTGCTCCACCCCGCGTCTGATGTCTGTAATCATAGCATAATTTGCCCCGCTCCGCAGCACTCTGCTGGCCAATACACGCCACCAAGGCATGGGCCGCAGGCATAACAACAGGGCGTCCGATTCAGCGGCCAGCAGTAGCGGCACCCCTTGTTCGCACTGGTACGCTTCGCCCTGTGCCAGAGCAACCCGGACCGCATAGGGCCAGGGCGCGTCGATGCGGGAAACCAGTTCGGTGCGGTGCACCAGCCCTTCCAGGCATATCAGCACCATGCCAGGGGTGCCATGCAAGGTGCGCGTGTCGCCGCGCCGCAGCATGAAGTGCCGTGTCGCGACGGTGGGAAATCGGTTCATGATGGCGTATCCGTGAAGCGTAATGAAGTCGCTTCCAGCTTACGCACGGCGCCTTTACCGTAACAGGCACACCCGCCTGGTTTCTGTACCGGAACAGCCAGCGTATTTCAGATCTGTTATGGTG
>DASPIV010000441.1:0-3325 GCA_035628955.1 Bordetella sp. | reverse complement strand
CAAGGCCGCCACCAGGGCCTCGCCATCGCGGAACGGACGCCGGCCGCTGCTCGACACGCGGTCCAGGCCCGAGATCTTGACCCAGGCGCCGGGATGGTCGCGCAGCGCCAGCAGCGCCTGGAAGGCATCGCTGGCGGTTCCGTGCGCGGCGGCGGCGCGCCCCATGTGGTCGATCACGAACGGCACGGGCAAGGCCGCAAGGCGCGGCAGCAACTCGGGCAGCGTAGCCTGGTCGGAATGAACGCACACATGCCATCCGAACGGCGCAATGCGCGGCACCATCGCGGCCAGTTCATCCCAGCCGGCATTGGCCAGGTGCGCCACGAAGTTGTAGCGCACTGCACGCACGCCACGGCGGTCCAGCTCGGCGATCTGGCGCTGGCCGGCATCGGGTGCCAGCAGCGCCACCGCGCGGTACTGCCCCGCCCCCTTGTCCAGCGCGTCCAGCGTGGCCGACATGTCGTAGCCGTGGCATCCAGGCTGCACGATGACGCCGCGGCTGAATCCCAATTGCCGGTGCAGGCGGCGCAATTGCTCGAACGGCGCATCGGGCGGCGTATAGGGGCGGTTCTCGGCGTAGGGAAAGGCATCCGCCGGCCCGAAAATATGGAAATGGCTATCGCAGGCCTGCGCCGGCAGCGTCTGGCTGGGCGGCGTGACCTGTGCAAGAGGGGGAGCGCAATCGGGCATGGAAGCAGCAACAACAGCGGAATGATCGTGATCCCCGCATGATGCGCAGGTCGCGCAAGCCCGGCAATGCCGCGAAGCTGACTTCTGATATAGAAAAAACGTATACCATGGCGGAATGGATCTCAAGCAAATCCGTTACTTCATCATGGCGTGCGAGATGCGCAGCCTGTCCCGCGCCGCCGAGATGCTGGGCCTGTCGCAGCCGTCGCTCAGCCGGCAGATCCAGTTGCTCGAGGCCGAATTGCGCCACCATCTGCTGGCCCGCACCGGGCGCGGCGTCGAGCCGACGCCCGCGGGGCTGCGCTTCCTGGCCCATGCGAAGGCGCTGGACGCGCTGGCGCAGCATGCCCGCCAGGACATGCGCGCCTACGCCTCGACCACGCAAGACAAGGTAAGGCTGGGCATGCCGCACCGGGTGGCGCGGCGCCTGGCGCCTCAGATCGTGCAGGCGTTCCGGCGCCTGCATGCCGACGCGGCGCTGACACTGGCCGAAGGCCTCAGCTCCGAAATGAACGAATGGCTGGTCAAAGACCGGGTCGACCTGGCGCTGCTATACGACCCGCCACCCTCTACGCTGGTGCGGTACGAATCCGTATACCGCGAAGACTTGGTACTGGCGTACGGCAAATCGTGCCGGCCGGCGCCACCGGCGCGGGTGCGGGCCCGCGAGCTGGGCGGCTATCCGCTGGTTCTGCCCAGCGCTCCCAACACCATCCGGGCCCTGGTGGACAAGACCTGCCGCGACCTGGACGTCGTGCTGGACATCGCGGCCGAGGTCGACGTGGTGCACACCATCCTGGAAACCATGACCCAGGACAGCCTCTACACCATCCTGCCGCGTTCGGCCCTGCACGACATGCCGGGCCAGAGCTACCTGGTGTGCTCGGAAATCGTCGACCCCATCATCATGAACAACCTGACCCTGGCCACGCCGATGCGCCATCCGCTGCCAGCGCTGGTGGAAGCCACCGCGGCCATCATCCGGGGCCTGGATATGCGGCAACTGTTTACCTGAATCCGCCGCCGCGGCGCGCCGGCCGGCCCGGCCAGCTAGCCCAGTACCGACACCGCCTTGATCTGCGCCCACGCATGCGTGCCTGGCGACAGCTTCAGCTGATCGCGCGAATAGCGCGTAATACGGGCCAGCAACGGCGTGCCATCGGCATCCAGGCGCACCAGGATGTGGTCGGGGTTGTCGGCGGGCGTCATGTCCAGCACGCGCACCGGAATCACGTTCACGATGCTGCTGTCCCGCGGATGCGCCAGCGCCAGGCTGACATCGCGCGCCTTGATTGCCAGCCGCGCCGGATGGCCGGACGGCAGCGCCCCATGCACCATGCGCAGGCAGGCGGTGCTGCCCGGCAGGCGCACCGACATCAATCGGTAGGCGGGATCGAAGTCGGCCACGGCGCCCTCTACCACTACCGAAGCCTCGTCATCCCTGGCCAATGGCAAGTCCAGGCGCGACAGCATCTGCCCGATCGGGCCGCTGGCGGTTGCGCGGCCGTTTTCCAGCAACACCAGGTGGTCTGCCAGCCGCGCCACTTCCTGCGGCGCATGGCTGACGTAAAGCACCGGGATATCCAGTTCGCCGTGCAGGCGTTCCAGGTACGGCAGTATCTCTTGCTTGCGCGCCATGTCCAGCGAAGCCAGCGGCTCGTCCATCAGCAGCAGGCGCGGGCTGGTCAGCAGCGCGCGCGCCATGCCCACCCGCTGGCGTTCACCGCCCGACAGGCCGGCCGGCATGCGCTGCAGCAAATGCGCAATACCCAGCAGTTCGGCGGCCTGGTCCAGATCCACGCGGCGCTCGCCGGCAGGCACGCGCTTCATGCCGAATTGCAGGTTGCGCAGCACCGTCAGGTGCGGGAACAGGCTGGCTTCCTGGAAAACATAACCCAGCGGCCGGCGATGCGTGGGCACATCGACGCCCCCTGTCGTATCCAGCCAGACCTCGCCATTGACGCACAGGTAGCCCCGCGCCACGGGCGCCAGCCCGGCCACGCAGCGCAGGCAGGTAGTCTTGCCCGAACCCGAATGGCCATACAGCGCGGTCACGCCATGGCCGGGCAATTGCAGGTCCAGGTCCAGCGAGAAATCGGGATAGTCGACGCGAAAACGCGCGTGGATGCCGTCGGTATGGCCGGTCATCGCGCCTGCCACAGGCTGGCGGCGCGGCGCCGCGTGTAAAGCAGCAACAGCACCACGAACGAAAACACCACCATGCCGCCGGCCAGCCAGTGTGCCTGCGCGTATTCCAGCGCTTCGACGTGGTCGTAGATCTGCACCGACACCACGCGCGTCCTGCCTTCGATGTTGCCCCCTATCATCAGCACTACGCCGAACTCGCCCACCGTGTGGGCAAACCCCAGGATCCCGGCGGTGATGAATCCGGGCCGCGCCAGCGGCACCACCACCGAGAAAAAACAATCGCGCGGGCTGGCGCGCAGCGTGGCGGCGGCCTCCATGGGCCGCGTGCCTATGGCTTCAAAGGCGTTCTGCAAAGGCTGCACCACGAACGGCAGCGAGTACACCACCGAGCCGACCACCAGCCCGGCAAAGGTGAACGGCAACACGCCCAGGCCGAGCGCCTGGGTGACCTGCCCGACCGCGCCGTGCGGCCCCATCAGCACCAGCA
>DASPIV010000440.1:0-4373 GCA_035628955.1 Bordetella sp. | reverse complement strand
CGCGTGGCGAGGGTCATGATCATGAGTATGCTCCATTTGTCGCCGATGCGGTCGAGCACGTCGCGCACTGGGCAGTGTATCGGTTCTAGTGACTGGGCGTCGTCCGATTGGTATCGGCTGAATCGCTCGATCGCGGTCAATGCCGTGTTCATGCAGGTTCTCCTGGCCTCGCTTGGTAATAAAAAACTGCCTCCTTGCGGCGCAGGTTTACGGTCTATATATTAGACCTAACCCCAAATGTGGACCATATAGGACTAGGAGAAAACGCATGTTTTTAGTGATGGGAATTACGGGAAAAGTTGGCGGCGCGACGGCCAGGCATTTGCTGGCGCACGGCAAGAAGGTGCGCGCGCTGGTTCGCGACCGCGCAAAGGCGGCAAGTTGGGCCGGCCAGGGCGTCGAACTGGTCGACGGCGACTGGAACGATGCCGCCGCCATTGAGCGGGCGCTGGAGGGCGTCGCCGGTGCGTTTGTGATGTTGCCGTCCGTCTGGGCCCCTGCACCGGATTTCAGGGAGGCCAAGGGCGTCATTGCCAACTATGTCGAAGCGCTCACCAACGCGCCGGTGCCGCAGGTCGTCGCGCTCTCGTCGATGGGCGCGAACAGAAGCAGCGGGCTGGGGATGATCACGGCACTGTCGCTCTTGGAGCAGAGCTTTTGCAACCTGACATTGCCGATCGCATATGTGCGAGCCGGCGGGTTTTTCGAGAACTACCTTTACGGCTTGCACGTCGCCCAGGGCGGCGTACTGCCCGTCTTCTACGACCCGACAAATCGGAAATCGACCATGGTCGCCACCGACGACATCGGTGCCGAGGTCGCAACCCTTCTGAGCGGGCCGGCGTGGTCGGGGCATAGGGTCATCGAACTCGGTTCGATGGTAAGCGCGGATGAAGTCGCTGCGCAATTGGGCGAAGTCATGAAACTCAACGTCAAAGCCTTTGCCGTCCCGCGGGCCGAGTGGCCGGCAGCATTCGAGCAGTTCGGCATTCCGAAGGGCCAGACTGGGCCGGCCGAAACGATGTTTGATGCCGTCAACGCGGGATGGATGGACCTCGGGGTCGAGGGTACGGAGCACGTGCCGGGCGCGACGTCCGCCCGTGATGTCTTCGCAGCAGCCCGGAAGGCCGCTGAAGCGTAGGTCCACGGATCAGCGGTGGGATGCGACTTCCGGAAGCTACTCCGGAAATTCGCATCGCGGTGTTCCCGAGCAGCCCTGCCATCCAGCCCAGCATTAGCAAGAGAAGCACGTAACGCTGCATCGAAGGCATTACCTTGTCAAAGGCCCATGTGTAGCGCAAAGGCCGGCTGGGCAAGGAGTTCGTGCCGGCAGAAAGGACTCAAGCTTCGTTCGGCTCGCTGTCGAATGAGCCCAATGCCCGCAACTGCGCCCGCAGTTGCCGTACCTCTTGGCTCAGATCCAGGATCAGTGCCGCCGCATCCAGGCAAGCGCCGAAATCGCGTTCCAGCCGGCGGGTTTCCAGGGCGCGCTGCAAGTCGCCGCTGTGAAAGCGCCAGTCTGCGGGCAATGGGCCCTGCGCGTGGACGATACCCACCTGTACCAGTTGCACCACCCATTCCAGTTCTGCTCCGCAGGCCCGTGCGAGATCGTCTGCGCTTAAGGGCTGTGCCCTGCCCACGAGGGTGCCACTGGTGGCAATGACTACTGTTTTCATGATCACACCTCCATGTGGCGCCGGGGGTTGAAGGGCAGGTCTTGCTGCAGCTTGCGGTAGGCGGCACGCGCGGCCTCGGTGTCGGCGGGCGGCAGGACCAGTTCCAGCACCAGGTACAGGTCGCCGGGCGGATCGCCGGGAATGCCGCGGCCGCGCAGGCGCAGCTTGCGGCCGTTGCCGGATGCCGCGGGGACGGTCACTTCCACCATGCCGCCGGGAGTAGGGGCGTTGACGCTGGCACCCAGCGCCGCCTCCCAGGGGGCGACGGGTAGCGTCATGTACAGATCGCGCCCTTCGGCGCGGTAGCGGGGGTGGGGCTTGAAGCGCACTTCCAGGTACAGGTCGCCATTTTCGCCGCCGCCATGGCCGGGCATGCCCTGGCCTGCCAGGCGGATGTATTGGCCTTCGCGCACGCCCGCCGGAATACGCACGCTGAGGGTGCGCGTCTGCATTTGGGGGCGGCCCTGGTCGTCCATATGGACCGAACGCAGACTGACGTCGCGGGTGGCGCCCTTCAGGACGTCTTCCAGGTCGATGTCGATGGTGGCGTGGTGGTCTTCGCCGCGGGTGCGGAAGTTTGGCCGCGACGCCTGCCGCGCCCGGTTGCCGAATAACGAAGAGAAAAACTCACTGAACTGGGCTTCTTCGCCGGGTGCGGCCGCATGGTGGAATTGGTAGCCCTCGTCCCAGCCGGGGGGCGGATGGAACTCGCCGTCGGGCGACGCGCCCGAGGCGAGTTTGTCGTAGGCCTGGCGCTTTTCGGCGTCGCGCAGCACGTCGTAGGCTTCGTTGACGTCGCGCATGCGTGCCTCGGCATCGCTTTCCTTGCTGACGTCGGGATGATATTTGCGGGCAAGCTTCCGATAGGCGCGCCTGATGTCGTCATTCGACGCATCTTGCTTGACGCCCAGCGTTTGGTAGTAGTCCTTGAATTCCATGCGGATTCTCCCGCTTGTGTCAGCAGAGGTGGCAACCGATCCCGGAGCAAGGCTGCCTTTGCCTGCGGATCATGGCGCGCTGGCTGCAAGCGCCATGCCAATGGCACTAGCCATGATTCTGCCACCTGTGGATTGTTATAGCACCTTGCCTTGCATGGCGATCTTGCTGGTGCCCCGCACGACCAGCTTGCGGGACCGGCACCCCAGGGCAGGAGCGCACGGCAGGGTGCCGATGGCCAGGTGATCGTGCGCGAAGACGATGGCTCGAGGCCGGCTGGCCGGTGATTCCCCGGCCAGCCGGGCCATGTTTCAGTGCGCCGGCGCAACCAACAGCCCGACCAGCGCATCGGCCATTGCGCGCATGCGCTTTTCGTCTTGATAGACGCGCTCGATCACAACCAGCCCGCGAGTCATGGCGACCATCATGCGGGCTGCCTGGCGGGGCTCGAGCAGCAGGCGCTGGCCCGCATCGGGGCGTGCCAGCCGCTCATGCAGGGCGGCCTCGATTTCGTCGAGCAGATCGCGTATCGCCGTGCGGATGGGCTCATCGAGTGCCTCGATGCCCAGGGCCGTCTTGGTGCTCAGGCAGCCACGCGTGGGCATGCCTGTGGTCATCGATTTGATCGTGAAGGCGAAGAAGTTGCGCAGGGATGCCGACAGGTCGGGTTTGTCCAGCGCCTGCCGCATCTGCGCCACGTACCGGCCGCGGTACACATCGAATACACGCAGGAACAGGGTTTCCTTGTCGCGGTAGGCGTTGTATAGCGAGCCGCGCTGCACTCCGGTTACCTCGGCCAGTTCCTGCATGGTCGTGTGGGCATAGCCTTGCTGCCAGAAAAGCCCCAGCGCCTTGTCCAGTGCCTGGTCTTCATCGAACTGGCGGACTCCAGCCATTTGTTGCTCCTTGCACATTGCGGGCGTTGCGAATAGCCCATTGGAGCTCATTATTGACAGTGGAGTCAAGTTTGACTAGAGTGTCAAATTTGACAATTGTGTCAAAAAAGGTGCGCTCGCCGGAGCGGCGCCCTTGCCATTCTTATTCCGTGGAAATTCCCATGTTTTCCCATTCCCCTTCATTGACCCCGGCGAAGATAGACCGGGCGCTGGTATGGCGGTATATATTCGCCGGCTTGTGCGCCAGCCTCGACAGCATCGGGCTGGCGCGCTTTGCCTTTACCCCCCTGATTCCCGAATTGATCCATGCGCACTGGTTCACCACGTCGGCCGTGGTCTATCTGGGCGCGGCCAACCTGGCGGGCTACGTCCTGGGCGCGTTGATCGGCCGGCCCATCGCCGCGCGCCTGGCCAATGAGCACGTCTTGCGCCTGATGATGGTGCTGATCTCGGCTTCGTTCTTCGCCTGCGCCGTGCCGGTGTCTTTCTCGTGGTATTTCAGTTGGCGCTTCGTATCGGGCATTGCCGGAGGGGTGGTCATGGTGCTGGTGGCGGGAACCATCTTGCCGCACGTTCCCGCCGCCCGTAAGGGCGCCGCGGGCGGGGCCATTTTCCTGGGGCTGGGGCTGGGTATCGCCGGCTCGGGCACCATCATCCCGCTGCTGCTGCAGTGGGGCCTGGCGCAGACCTGGATAGGCCTGGGTATTATTTCTATCGTACTGACCGCGGCAAGCTGGTTTGCCTGGCCCGCCAGCAAGCTCAGCGGTGGCCCGGACAGCCGTGATGCCTCCCCGGCGCGCACGACGCGCTTTGGCCGGGACGTCGGGCTGCTGTATGCACAGTATGTGCTGATGGCCTCCGCCGC
>DASPIV010000439.1:0-6155 GCA_035628955.1 Bordetella sp. | reverse complement strand
TCGAATATGTCGGCGGAACTGGGCGCGCAGGCCGGCCTGGTGGCACCCGACGAGACCACGCGGCGCTACTTGCGCCACGCCGGCGCCGCCGAAGTCCATACGGGCCGCTGGCAGTCCGATCCCGATGCGGCCGCGCAGTGGCTCGACTTCGATGCCACCGTCCTCGAGCCGCAGGTGGCCGCTCCGCATAGTCCGGCCAACGCCGCCCCGGTGCGGGCTTATGGCGATACACCCGTGCAGGTGGCCTATATCGGCGCCTGTACCGGCGCCAAGCTCGATGATTTGCGGGCGGCTGCACAGGTGTTGCAGGGGCGGCGGGTGGCCGCCGGCGTCACCTTGATGGTGGCGCCGGCCAGCCAGCGCGACCAGGCCGCAGCCCAAGCCGAAGGGGTGCTGCCCATTTTGCTGCAGGCGGGCGCCATGTTGCTGCCCACCTCGTGCGGCGCCTGCTCGGGCTATGGCGGATCCATTCCCGAAGGCGCCAATGTCATTGCCACGACGGCGCGCAATTTCAAAGGCCGCATGGGTGCTGCCACCGCCCAGGTCTACCTGGCGTCTCCGTATACCGTGGCGGCGTCGGCCCTGGCCGGGCGCATAGCCGACCCTCGCGAGATCCTGTCATGAGCACTACGCACAAAGCCTGGCGCGTTGGCGACGATGTCGATACCGACCAGCTCGCGCCGGGCGCCTACATGAAGTTCGGTATTGCCGACATCGCGCGCCATTGCCTGGAACGCGTACGCCCCGATTTCGCGGGCAGCGTGCAACCGGGCGACGTGCTGGTCGCGGGGCGCAATTTCGGCATCGGTTCCTCGCGCGAGCAGGCCGCGTCCGGGCTGGTGCAACTGGGCGTGCGCGCGGTCATCGCGCCCAGCTTCAGCGGCCTGTATTTTCGCAACGCGTTCAATGTGGGCCTGTTGCTGCTGACTTGCGAGCGGGCCGGTGAAATCGCCGAAGGCGAACAGCTAGACATCGACTTGCCCAATTGCCGCGTACTGCGTGCCGACGGTACTGCGTTGCCCTGCGAGCCGGTACCTGGTTTCCTGCTCGACATGGTGCAGGCGGGCGGCCTGCTCATGCAACTCAAGCGGCGGCTGGCCGATGGCTCGCTGCCCCGTCACCCAATGAGAGCCTGATGACTCCCCGTCTCTTGAAAGACAAGCTGGCCGCCGGCCAGGCCCTGCTGGCCCCTGGCATCTACGATGCGCTGTCGGCCCTGGTCGCCGAGCAGGCCGGGTTCGATGCGCTGTACCTGTCCGGCGCGTCGATCGCCTATACGCGCCTGGGCCGTTCCGACGTCGGGCTGACCACCTATACCGAGGTCGAAGATGTGCTGGCGCGCATCACCGAGCGCGTGCGCTGCCCGGTGATCGTCGATGGCGATACCGGTTTCGGCAATGCCTTGAACGTGCAGCGCACCGTGCGCGGCTTCGAACGGGCCGGCGCCGCCATGATCCAGCTGGAAGACCAGGGCTTCCCCAAGCGCTGCGGGCATCTGGCCGGCAAGGCGCTGGTGGCTGCCGATGAAATGTGCGGCAAGCTGCACGCCGCGCTGGATGCGCGCGCCAGCGACGCCACGCTGATCCTGGCGCGCACCGACGCCGTGGCCGTGGAAGGGCTGGACGCGGCATTCGAGCGGGCCGAGCGCTACCTGGAATGCGGCGTCGATGCCATTTTCATCGAGGCGCTGCGCTCGCCCGCGCAACTGGATGCCGCCTGCGCACGCTTTGCCCAGCGTGTGCCCTTGCTGGCCAATATGGTGGAAGGCGGGCAGACCCCTATCGAAAGCGCGGCAGCCTTGGCCGCGCGCGGCTTTCGCATCGTCATTTTTCCGGGCGGCACGGCCCGGGCCGTGGCACACACGCTGCAGGCCTACTACGGCAGCCTGCGCCAGCACGGTACGACCGTGCCCTGGCGCGACCGCATGCTGGATTTCGACCAGCTCAATTCACTGATCGGCACGCCGGCCTTGCTGCAGGAGGCCGGCCGCTACGAATAGCGCGTATAGGCTAGCCCTGTCAGCGGGCCGTCAGGCGGGCGGGAATACGCTTGCTGATTCCCTTCTTCGCAAGGTATCCGCATGCGCTCGACTCGCACCTTCCGGCTCGATGCCGCCCCGTCCGCCTACGATCCGGGCACGATTGTCCTGCACTGGTTGACCGCGCTATTGGTGGTCGCGCTGTTCGCAATGGCGCAAGTCTGGGAATCGATGCCGCACGGTACGCCCATGCGCAAATCCTTGCAGGGCCTGCATGTGTCGCTGGGCTTGTTGCTGACCGCCGTGATCGTGTTGCGGATGGCCTGGCGCGCCACCGGTGGGCAGCGCTTGGCGCCGGCTTCCCATGGCGTGCTGCAGGTCAGCGCCAAGACCATGCACTATGCGCTTTACCTATTATTGGCCGCCCAGATCGTGCTGGGCTTCCTGTTCCGTTGGGCGCAGGGCGAGCCTTTCACGTTCTTTGGTTGGTTCTCGATACCCAAGCTGCTGCCGCTGACGCGCGACCAGCGGCATGTGTTTGGCGACCTGCACAATCTGGTGGCCTGGTTGATCATAGTGCTGGCCGGCCTGCATGCGCTGGCCGCGCTGTTCCACCATTACCTCTTGCGCGACGGCTTGCTGCGCCGCATGTGGGGCTGTCGCCACGCCGGCCGCTTGCGTTAGCGTGTGCTGGCGGCGCTAGGCATTCTTGCCGCCCGTAGGGTTGCCGCGCGGCAGCCAGTGCCAGAATACGGCCGCGGCGGCCAGGCCGAACGCACCCATGGCAGCCACCGCGGCGGCCAGCGAGACCAGGGCGGTAATGGCCGACAGGGCCACCGGCCCCAGGCTGCTGCCCAGATCGGCCACCAGCCGCCAGATGCCCAGGAACTCGGTACGGCCCGAAGCCGGCGCGGCATCGGCGCCCAGGGTCATGACGATGCCCGAGCCTATGCCATTGCCCATGCCCAGCAGCATCGCCACCACGACGAAGCCGATCACCCCGCTGGTAAAAGACGTGCCGATCAGTGCGCAGCCCATCAGCAGGGTCGAGGGCACGGCCACCCATAGCCTGCCGCGCCGGTCCATCAGCGTGCCGGCCGGATAGAACACCGACATGTCGATGGCAGCTACCAGGCCATAGATAATGGACGTGGTGGTGGGGTTGATGCCCAGGTGGTCGGCCCACAGCGGAATGACGACCTGGCGTGATGCCCGCACCGCGCTGACCAGCAGAATGCCCAGGCCCAGGGTCAGGAATACGTGCCGGTGTGCCCGGGCCACGTCCAGCACGCGCGGCTTGGCCTGTACCGGGGCGCCGGGGCGCTCGGGCGGCGTCATGTCGGGCGCCAGGTGGGCAATCAGCCCCGCGCCGGCCATGGCCACCACCGCCACCCAGTAGGCGCCTTGCAGGCCCATGAAATGAATCAGCGCCGCACCCGCGAACGGGCCCACGAACACCCCGATCCGCATGGTGCCGGCCAGGGTCGACAGGGCGCGTGCGCGCATATAAACCGGCACGGCGTCGATCATGTAGGTCTGGCGGGCCAGCATGAATACCGACGAGGCCATGCCGATGAAGAACACCCCCACCGCCAGCGTCCACGCGTTGCCCGCAAGAATGCACAGCAGCAGCGCCAGCACGCTGAGCGCCGCCGCTGCCATCATGGATCGCCGCTCGCCGTAGCGCGAGGTGATCATCGCCGCCGGGATATTGCTCACCAGCGACCCGATGCCGATCAGGGCCACGATCAGGCCCGAAGTCGCCACCGAGGCATCGAGTTCGCGCGCGCTCAGCGCCACCACGGGCAGGATGGCTCCGTTGCTGACACCGTAGAGTATGGAAGGGCCGAACGCCGGGACGGCTATTTTCTTGAAGCTGAAGGAAGCGTCGCGATTCGACACGATGATGCGCATGGAAACAGGGCAAGGGCACTATTCTAGCCGGCGCAGCTTGCCGGTCGGCACAGTCACGGGCTATCTTTGGGCCATGGTGCCTACTCGACTTACCGGCCAAGAGCCGTTCTTCATCGTGCAGAACACGGGCTCGGGCCGCGACAACGCGCACGACGTCCAGGCCACGATCCGCCAAGTGCTCGACGCGGCGGACCACCGCTATGAACTGATGCCGGTCGACGACGGCCGGCAACTGCCCGCCGCGGCGCAAGATGCCGTCCAGCGCGCCCGGCAGCAGGGCGGTGTGGTGGTGGCGGCCGGCGGCGACGGCACGCTCAGTGCGGTGGCCCAGACGGTGCTGGGCACGGGCCTGCCGTTCGGGATCCTGCCGCAAGGCACCTTCAACTATTTCGGCCGCACCTACGGCATTGCCCAGGATACCGAGGCAGCGGCCCGCAGCCTGGTCGTGGCCCAGCCCCAGCCGGTACAGGTAGGGCTGCTCAACGGCCGGGTCTTCCTGATCAACGCCAGCCTGGGGCTGTATCCGCAACTTCTGGAAGATCGCGAAGCCTACAAGCAACGCTATGGCCGCAGCCGGCACGTGGCCCTGTGGTCCGCGCTGGTGACGCTGGCGCGGGCGCACCGTCAGTTGGCGGTACAGCTCGAATACGAAGGCAAGTCGCGCATGCTGCGCACGCCCACCATTGTCGTGGGCAACAACGCATTGCAGCTCGAGCAAGTGGGCATCGACGAGGCCGATGAACTGGCACGCGGCCACCTGGTGGCCATGGGAGTCAGGCCGGTCGGTACGCTGGCCTTGTACGGGTTGGTGCTGCGCGGCTGGCTCAGCCGCCTGGGCGATGCCGACCATGTCTTCAGCTTCGGCTTCGACCGCCTGACAGTACGCATCGGGCGCGGGCACCGACGCGTCAAGGTCGCCCTGGATGGCGAAATCCACTGGCTGGATACGCCGCTCGAATTCACCGTATCGCCACAGCCGTTGCTATTGCTGGTGCCGCCCGAGGCGCAGCGCTCGGAACGCGCATGACGCGGATCCTGCATATTTCCGATACGCATTTCGGCACCGAGCGCGAGCCGGTGGTACAGGCGCTGTTGGCGCTGGCCCATCGCCAACAGCCCGGGCTGGTGCTCCTGGGGGGCGACATCACCCAGCGGGCCCGGCGCAGCCAGTTTGCCGCCGCGCGCCGTTTCGTGCAGGCTCTGCAGCGGCCCGTCCTGGCGGTGCCCGGCAATCACGATATCCCGTTGTTCAATGTGGTCGCGCGCCTGTTCGACCCCTACGGCGCCTATCGGCGCGCGCTGGGCGTGAACCTCGAGCCGGTCGTCGAAACCGACGGCCTGCTGGCGATCGGTGTCAATTCCACGCGCCCCACCCGCCACAAGAATGGCCAGGTATCTCCGGGCCAGGTGCTGCGGGTGGCGCAGCGGCTGCGCGAAGCGGGCCCCGGACGCCTGCGGGTGGTGCTGCTGCACCACCCGGTGCGGGCCGCCGTCGAAAGCGACCATGGCAACCTGCTCATCGGCCGTGACCTGGCCGTACCGGCGTGGGTCGATGCGGGCGCCGATCTCATCCTGGGGGGGCATATCCACCTGCCGTATATCCTGCCCATTCATGGCGCGGCCGGCGCGGCGCCGCGCCAGGCCTGGACCATCCAGGCCGGTACCGCCGTGTCGCATCGCGTGCGCGGCGGCAGTTCCAATTCGGTCAACCTTATCGAGCACCTGGTCGATAATGGACGGCACCAGTGTTCGATCCAGCGCTGGGACTACGCCACCGATCCCGGTGAATTCCGCTGCGTGGCCACCCAGGTGCTCGACCTGCACCGCGGCGCCTAACCGCCTCGTCCACATACAGCTTTATGCAAGCCTTTACTGACTGGGTCGCGGCCCATCCTCTATCGATATTCCTGCTTCTGCCGACGACGGCGGGCCTTTGCGCATGGTGGCTGGGCCATCGCCTGGGCCGCCGCGCGGGCGGCCGGCCTGTCTGGGTCTGCTGGAGCGTGGCGGCGGGGGCGGGGTCGGCCTTTCTGGTGCTGGCCATGGCCATGAGCCTGGGTGGCGGCCTGGTCGAGCTGGACGATGCGCTGGCATCCGCGCTCAGTTTGTCCATGCCGCCGTCGCTCCTGTGGTTATTGTCCTGGTTCACCTACCTGGGCGACCGCAACCTGCTTACTGTGATCGCGGTCGGCATGACGGCGGGGCTGCTGTGGCGGCGACTATGGGGGTTGGCCCTGGCATGCGCCGTCGTCACCGGCGGGGC